>JAROAZ010000021.1 GCA_029432775.1 Pontiellaceae bacterium B12227
CGCCCTCCATACCAAATCACAAAACTAGTCCTGCCCGATTTTGAGCCAGATGAACTTGACGGGATCATCGGCCATGTAGCGGTTGGTGACCGATTCGTAGCCGTCGACCGAAGTGCCGATCAGAACCTGATCCTGCATATTCGTACCGGAAGCCGAAGCCATCAAATTTGTGGTATCGATCAGCAGATAGCTTAACCCCTGCTCCGAATAGTCTGAACGTCGCTTATGCACCATCTCAAACCAGTTGGTTCCGCCTTCTGTTGCAAACCTGTTCCAATCATTGGAACCTGCATCATGCTCCGTTGGATCCATTCCCAGCGCAAATTCCGCCAGATTGGCATAGCCGTCGAGGTCGCTGGTATCGGAACCGGGTGCGCCATCCGCACCGGCGAGTCCATGGTCATACGCCCAGGTTGAATAGGTCTCCGGTCCCAGAATGGAATATTTTACCTCGATGCTGTTGACCGACCATTTATTCAGTGCGTTGGTGGTACTCGTTCCAAGTGCAAAGTTGGTCACCGGAGCGGTCACCCCGGACAAATTCTCCAGATTAACCGCAGTGACTGTGGAACCTAACTTGCCCAAATTGTTGCTGACCGCTCCCACGGCCACATAAACCGAATCCTTGCCACCGGACTGGGCGTCGGCAATCGTGATGGACGAGAAAGAAAGATCCCGGATATCGCCGATGGAGAGATCGCCCCCACCGTCATTAAAATTCACGACCTGCAGGTTCCCGATGCTCTCCACACGTTCACCTTCATCTCCATTAAAAATCATTCGGGCGTTACTCGTCTCGCCCGATGACTGTATGCCCCAGCTCGTGGACGACGTGGCGCCGCCGCCGTCCCCGCTGCGAACAGCAGTTCCAATCCCTGGAACCACATCTGCGGACACCTGGAACGTGGCCAGTCCATCAAATGCCGTAATGATATCCGAAACCATCGTTGCAGTATTATCGGCACCGTAATGGTTATTTGCGGCCGCCGGAATCGATGCAATGGTTATAGCCGGCTCAACGGTCAGCACGAGAGTGCACGCTGTCACATTGCTGCCGTCGCTGACATTGAGTTCAAATGCATTCACTCCGGCATCCGCCGGTGCAGGAACACCGGTCAACTGCCACCACCCCGGAGCCGTTTCCAACAGTGAAAGCCAGTTCGCACCTGAAACTTTAGTGATTACCAGATCAGTTTCTTCCAAATCCTGGAAGTCCAGCCCTTGGATCAGCACATTCGTGTAGCCTTCATAAACAGAGGCATCAGGAATCTCCAGTGGGTCTGACGCCCAGACCGGATAACCTTCCGGTCCTTCCGGAAAATCGACCGTACTTTGATTCACCGTCAACTCCACCCAGCGTTCATTTGAACCGGAAACACCTTCAGCCTTCAGTCTGAATTCATAATCCGTTGCATCCCCCTCTGACGGAATGCCAGTGAGGTGCCATTCTCCCGGATTTGATGGATCTTCTACGATGCTCAGCCAGGCAGGCAAGCCGTCAGCGGCTGAAGCAAAGGTCACGTTGGTTACGGCATCGCCTTCGGGGTCCCAGAAATGCACGCCTTCAGTCAGAACATGAAAATAGGCCTGTCCGATGGTCGCATCGGGCAGATAGGTATCCGCCCTTGCCCATTGTGGTGCTCCGGGAACTTCGTTGGTGCTTAAATGAGCGTCCATCAGGGTGAGTTGATCCATGCCCCAGTCCCGAACCAGGAGATTCGCGCCGCTGCCGTTTGGCCAGTTCAGCGGCGTGCCCCATGTAATCGCGCCGCCGGCCTGCATCGCTTCCAGGTTCCAGAGCAGGAATTCTGCGTCCGTCAGCGCCGGTGTTTGCCCCGCATTCCAGGCGGTGGTGCTCATGGGCGGATAAAAGTGGCCTAAAACCCGATCATCCCACGTCCAGTCGTGCGTCAGCTCACCTTCGTGCACATTGCCGCCGGTCTCGGTCATTTTTTGAATGTGGGCGTAGTTGCGGTCGTAGAGCGGCGGATCCCCGATGGTATGGCTCCCGATATTATTCCCGCCGTTGTAGGGATGGCCGAACATATAGTCCTCGAAATGGACTGCCTCCGAAAAGGGGTTCAGTTCCTCGGTATCCCGCTCGGGGCTGTTGTTGTAGGAAACCGTTGCATTGGGGTTCCCCGCACGCGCCGCGGCGGAAAAAGCCTTATAAATCAACTGATCCTCCGCCACACCGTTGACGGGGTCGTCACCGTTGTTATTCATGTAACTGCCCGAATCAAAAATATAGGAATCAATCAGCGTTCCATAGCGAAGCGAGTATTCCTTCAGCACAAACTCCGCATAGCAGAACATATATTGGCGGTTCGTATAGACGTCGTCCGTATAATAGGACTGACTGCTTAGAAATGCCTGCGCGGCCGTATTGGTATCGCACCAGGTTTTCCAACGTTCGGAAACATCCGGAATGACGGCCGGGTTGGGAATATCCCCCCGTTGCAGCATCTGCGAACTGTTCACATAAACCTGCACCTTCAAACCGGTGGCCTTCGTCGCCTTTGCCCACTCCCCGAGCGGATCCACACCGGACGAAGCGCGTGGCACGATCAAATTGATGGGATCACCATTGTCATCGGTATCGCCCTGCCAGAAACTTTCCAGCAGCTCGTGCGGCCCGAGGTGCACCGGGGAATAGATATAGGACATGCCCAGGTTCAGCTGGATATAATCGAGCGTTTTCAACCCGCTGATCTGATCCAGAAAAGCTTCGTAGTCATCCACCAGCGTTTCGCTGCGCCCGTTGTACATATTTTCCGGCGCCCAGGTAAGCCCCCACGCCCCCCGCATCCAGTCCGCACGCCATGCGATGCCCACCGAAACCTCAACATGATTGACCGACCATTTGTCCGTCGTACGCGCAGAGCCGTTGGCCAAAGTAAAATGGGTTACCGGCGAACCACCGGACAGCGCCTCCAGCTCAACCGCTTCAGGATTTGTTACCAGATCGCCCAGATCATTCGTCACGGCACCGTTCACAACAACCAAAACGTCATCTTTATTGGCGGATTGCGCATTCGCCAACTCCACAGATGAAAAGGACAGCCCGAAAAAGTTATCCAGCGTCCAGTTGCCGCCATTGGCATTGAAGTTGGTAATCTGCAGGTTACCGATCAGGTCTACCCGATCTCCGACATCCCCGTTAAACAAGGTATTCTCCGGCCCCACGCCCCAGCTCTGCGAATCAGAACCGCCGGCTGTGCCGGTGACCCCACTGCGGATGCTGCGCCCCGCCGGCGGCGTGACATCAAAGGCAACCTGATAGGTTGCCAGTCCATCGGGGGCCGTCAGTACGTCCGAGACCATCGTTGCAACCGTATTGGTTCCAAAGTCCATATTGGCAGAGGCCTTGATCTGCACGTTCGTCACCTCCGCAACGGCGTAGTGCGCAGTACCGATAAAAACCATGACAGCCAGATGTCGATTGAGCCCCATTGTCTAACCCTCTTCTTTTAATAGAAAAATAACGTACCATCCAACAGGAACCCGCCCATCCCAATTTTTAGGGATGACCCCGCATCCGGGAATGTATAGGATTTAACCATCAAAAAACGTAACGAGGGAAAGCAAGACATGTTGGTGAATCCTAAGAGGGCAAAGCTGTTGATTCTGGTTATGGGGTTGCTGCCCCTCATGACCCTTTCAGCGAAACACTCCACCTCCCCCGATCTGCACAACCAATCGCTCTCCTGGCTGGAAAACCGGTTGGCAGACATTGATCATGAATTGGCAACACTGGCCAACTTCAGCCTGCGAAGCGGAACCGGTGCGATCGGATACCGCTCAAACTTCTACGATGATGAATTTCATTCTGAATGGGTGGAAATCACCCTGGATAACGAATACCCCCTGGATGAAGTCGTCCTCGTCCCCGTCATTCGTCGCGATGCAAAACACGGGTTCCAGGCAGATGGCTTCCCCAAACACCTGCGCCTGATTGTCGGAACCAACCATGATACGAATGGAACGATTATCGCCGAATATACCGATGAACAGGACTTCCTCCCCCGGGTGGCGCCTCTATCGATTCCATGTAACGGCATCACCGCATCGTGGATACGTATTGAGACCGGGCAGTTATCGTTACGCGCATTCGATGAACAATATGTATTCCAGCTTGCGGAAATCATGGCATTCAGCGGAAACGAAAATGTGGCATTGCAGAAAAAGACGCGATCAAAATCCAACCAGTTCGGCGGCCGGGCCTGGGCGAAACATTTTGCTGTAGACGGCTTTATCCCCTATCTCATGGATGCAGCCGCCGGAGAAAAAAGCATTGCGTTCGTCAGCGGCATTTCTTCCAACAGTGCTCCGGCCCTGACGATTGACCTGGGCGAACCGCAAGTCATCTCCCGTCTAAACCTCCATGCGGTCGACCCGAGCGACCTGCTGCCTCAGGCACAGCCCAGCGAATTCGGAATCCCCAGAGACATGCGTTTAGAAGCCGCGAATAATGCTGATTTTTCAGATGGCCATACATTAATCAATCTGCACCTTGAATCGGTCTATAATATGGGACCGATTATAAAACGGAAATTCCCCGCTGCAACCAACCGGTATTTCCGGCTCCACATCGACTCTCCTCCGAAACTCCTGAGCTACACACCGAATACCGTCCGCTTTGGTTTTGCGGAGATTGAACTTCTGGACAAGGGAGAAAACCGCGCTCTTGCAAAAACCGTCACAGGAATGGCATTGCATGAAAACCTGCACCGACCGTTGTCCCTGCTCACGGATGGGCGCAACATGTACGGGACCATCCTGCCCTTGCGCGCCTGGATGCGGCAACTTTCCCGCCGCCACGACCTTGAGGCAGAACGCCCCCTCGTGGAGCAGGCACTGAACCGGCTGTATGAAAGGCAGAAAACCAACCTGAGACGGCTCGGTTGGCTATCCGCCCTGCTTGCCGTGGGCATCGGCTTCACCATACTCATAGACCGCCTGTTCAGAATGCGGAAAATCCAGCAAATCGAACAGCGTATTGCCGCCGACCTGCACGATGAACTCGGTGCCAACCTGCACACCATCGGACTGCTCAGCGATCTCGCCGAAAGCTCCAAGGACGACCCCGAAGAACTGGCCGTTTTCCACCAGCGTATCCGGGCCGTCACCGAACGCTCCGGCATTGCCGTACGGAGCTGCACAGATATGCTCAACTCGGACGACCTCTACAAAGGACTCGTGGCCGACATGCAGCGCGCCGCCCAGCGCAGTCTGGCCAAACTTGACCATGCACTGACCATCGAAGGCGAGGAGCATCTGGGCCAACTCAATCGACGAACCTGCGTTGATCTCTTCCTCTTCTACAAGGAATCCCTTGTCAACATCAGCCGCCACTCAGGCGCCACCGAGTTCGCCACGAAACTGATCGTTCGACCAAAGGAACTCGAGCTGACCATTTCCGATAATGGCCGAGGCTTTGCCGAGGCCGAGGAAAATGAAATCCCGAAATCGCTTAAGCGCAGGGCGAAGCTGCTCGGTGCCAAAGTCGCCGTCGAAAGCCCCCCGAACGGGGGAACCCGTATTCTCCTGAAGCTTCGCATCCGGAAGCCGGGACGTTTAAAATAAAGGTTTTACATGAAAAAAAATATTCAGGTTATGATGGTCGAGGATCACCCCGAATACCGGGAGGTCATCGAAATCGCCCTGCAAAAAGCATCCGGCATTGAACTGATCAGTGAGTTCGGCACTGCAGAACGGGCCCTTCGGAGCCTGCAGGATATGTCTACCCGCCAGGAACCGGATATTATCCTGCTCGACCTGAATCTTCCCGGCATGTCCGGACTGGACGCCATCCCCTACTTCAGCAAAACCATTCCCGAATCCAGAATCATTATTCTCTCCCAGTCCAATCAGGAAGCGGACGTGCTGCAGGCCATCACCCTCGGGGCCGCAGGCTATCTGCTCAAATCTTCAACCGTAAAAACCATTACAGATGCGATCAGTACCGTGATGGAAGGCGGCGCTCCCATTGATGCGGGCGTAGCTAAATACATTCTGGCCACCCTGAAAGCTCCGCCTCAAAAAGAAGAGTCGTTTCCCCCGCTTTCCGATCGGGAAATGGAAATTCTCACCCTCGTTGCAAAAGGCCATCTCAAAAAAGAAATTGCCGAACTCCTGGGCATCAGCGTCTACACGGTCGTTACGCATACCGGCCACATCTATCAGAAGCTCAACGTCGCCAACGCCCCCTCCGCGATCGACAAAGCCCACACCCTCGGTTTATTTCGGAATAAAAAATAATCCTGAGCGCGGTACTGATTGACCTGATATCACTCCCGTGTCGTTGGCCGGGTTGGCAATGTGAACCTGTGCTCGAGACACCCCAGTTGGGGTTAAACCCGTAAAACCGATTGACGGAATGCTTATGGTGAGGTTATTTCGATCGAATGATCGCTTCTACCATGAAAATAAGTCGATAGTCCTTCTGACCACTCTCCAAACTCGAAGGATCGCTTCAGTATTACAAAGGGCCTTTTTCACTTTTTTTTTGAATATTCGCCTCGGAGAAATGGATATTGTAGAATAGATTTTCGATTTCTTGCTCAATATTGATGTTATGTATCAGGAAGTCTTCCGAGCTTTTGAGGGAGACCGGCGCAAAGTTGATGACGCCCTTAACACAGGTCTTCTTTAAGGTGTCGACCATACCTTGAGCGGAGGGTTCGGGAACCGTCAGCGCTGCCACGCGAATCTGGTTCTCGTCGATAAACTCCCGAATTTTTTTCACATGGAGAATGGGAATCGGAGCTTCCGGATTGAGCATTTCCGGATCGGAATCAAAGGCAGCAACCACACGAATTCCCACCCTTGGAAATCCATTATGATTCATAAGGGCCTGCCCGAGCTTGCCGCATCCAATGATGATAATTTTTTGCTTCTTATCTTTTCCCAGCAGCGTATTGAGCTTGGTGACCAGGTCATCAATGCGGTAACCTCCACGCTTATTTCCGGTCAGGTTAAACATGGAGAAGTCCTTGCGCACCAACGAGGGAGAGACGCCGACGGCGTCGGCCAGGTTGTCGGAAAAGACCTTCACCAACCCGAGCGCCTTCATTTTACGCATTACATTCCGGTATTTAGATAATCTGCGGATAACTTCCTGATTCGCATTCATGTTATTCCCGTATCATATTTTGTTACTTTCGTAACATATTATTAAATAATGTGACTTGTTGTTGTCATTAATATTACCTACATGCCGTATAAACAACGCGAAACCCGTTTTTTTTATTTACCGCCTTCCTAGTTCTCTATATTCCTCGGTGCTTTTACAGAGCAAAAGACGTTGCTTGTTTCATGTTGAATTTACTGAGCACGTCTGGAACCAGGGGGTAAGATCCGGGTTCCTAACCAGGGACTAGCCAGGGGAAGGTTAGCACTAACAACTGAAAGGCATCCTATTTGGAGGATAAACATATGACTGCAACTGCTGAAGAGAGAATGCTGACACCGGAAATCGACGCTTTCATTGAAAAGTGGAAAGAAAAGCCGGGCAACCTCATTATGGTTCTACACCGCGTACAGGAAGAGTTCGGCTACGTTCCGCGCCAGGCCGCTTTCGAAGTCGCCGCAGCGCTCGACGTTCCGGTCGCGAAGATTTTCGGTGTGATCACCTTCTACCACTTCTTTAAACTGACCAAGCCGGGTAAGAATCAGATTGCGGTCTGCATGGGCACCGCCTGCTACCTTAAAGGTGGACAGGATCTGATCGATGAATGCGAACGCAAGCTGGGCGTTGGACTCAACACCGTGACAGAAGACGGCGAGTTTTCTGTTGAAGCGGTTCGCTGCATCGGCTGCTGCGGGCTGGCCCCGGTTCTGACGGTTAACGGCGAAGTCTTCGGCGGAGTCAATACCAAGGAAATGGTCAAGATCATCGAACAGTTTGAAGGTAAATAAGGAATGCATGCAACCCTCTGCGATCTGATTACCGATCTGGTTCAGAATTCGTTTGAGGCAAATGCAGCTGAAGTAACCCTTAACGTCGAGGAGACCGAAAAAAATCTTAAAGTCGTAATTGCAGACAATGGAAAAGGAATGAGTGCCGAAACGCTTGAGAAAGCCAAAGACCCGTTTTATTCGGATGGCCTCAAGCACAAGCACCGCAAAGTGGGCCTCGGCCTTCCCTTCCTCTTCCAGACTTCGGAAATGACCGGAGGCACTGCAACGATCGAATCGGAAGAAGGAGTCGGCACCACCGTCACCTTCAACCTCGATCCGGCCAACGTGGACCTTCCAATGTTTGGAAACTTCTCCACCGCCGCCGCCACACTGATGACTTATGGGTTTCAGGGCAATTTGACGATTGAACACAGCAAGGACGGAAAAAGCTACTCCGTCAGCCGGGAAGAGCTGATTGAGGTGCTGGGTGATCTGAACGATCTGGAAAGCCTGACCTTGCTCAAACAGTTTATTGAAGGAAACGAAGAGGAAATAAACGGTTAAACCGAATTCGTCTGAATTTTTAAAGGAAAGGTGGGTAACATGGCTAAAATGACACTTGAAGAACTGCGCAACCTGCGCAACTCGAAGAAAAAAGAGATGACTCAGCGTGACGGCGAAAAGTCCGCGCAGATCGTCATTGGAATGGGAACCTGCGGTATCGCGGCCGGCGCCAAGGATGCATTCGATGCATTCCTCGACGAACTGAACAGCCACGAAATCAAGGACACCCGTATTACACAGACCGGCTGCATGGGACTCTGTTTCTCCGAGCCGACCGTTGAAGTGGCTGTGCCGGATATGCCGCGCGTAATTTACGGTAACGTTGACGCCGAAGTTGCTCGCCGCATCGTTCGCGAGCACATCATCGAGAAGAAACTGGTTTCCGACCATATCTTCGACAAACCCGCAGCAGACATCATCACCGACTAAGCAGGTATTATTATGGCATTTAAAAACTATATCCTCGTTTGTGCTGGTACGGCTTGTGAGTCCAGCAAAGGCATTGCGCTCTATGAAGCGCTCGAAAAGGAACTGAAAGCACAGGGAGTTGAAGGCGAAGCTCAGCTCGTTAAAACCGGTTGCTTCGGTTTCTGTGAACAGGGCCCGATTGTTAAGATCCTCCCCGACGAATCGTTCTACGTGAAAGTCGGACCGGAACACGCCCAGCAGATCGTTGCAGAGCACATCATTAAAGGCCGTCAGGTCAAAGAGCTGCTCTACGATAAGGAACAGGCCGCCGGAACCAGCTCCGACAGCATCGACTTCTACCAGAAGCAGCAGCGCATCGTTCTTCGTAACTGCGGTGTGATCAACCCCGAGTTCATCGACGAATACATTGCCCGCGAAGGCTATGCTGCCCTCGAAAAAGTGATCTTCGAGATGACCGGCGATGAAGTGATTGAAGAGCTTAAAGCTGCCGGCCTCCGTGGTCGTGGCGGTGCGGGTTTCCCGACCGGCATCAAATGGAGCTTCACGAAGAACACGGAATCCGACCAGAAATACATCGTTTGTAATGCCGACGAAGGTGACCCCGGTGCTTACATGGACCGTTCCACCTGCGAAGGTGACCCCCACTCGGTTCTGGAAGCGATGGCCATTGCCGGTCGTACGGTAGGCGCCAACCAGGGCTTCATCTACATCCGTGCAGAATATCCGCTGGCGATTGAGCGTCTGGAAAATGCGATTGCACAGGCTCGCGAATACGGCCTGCTCGGCGACAACATTCTCGGATCCGACTTCAGCTTCGACATCGAGCTTCGCCTCGGCGCCGGCGCATTTGTCTGCGGAGAAGAAACCGCCCTGCTCGCTTCCATCGAAGGTAAGCGCGGCATGCCGATCCCGCGTCCTCCGTTCCCTGCCGTTAAAGGTCTTTGGGGTCAGCCGTCTGTAATCAACAATGTTGAAACCTGGGCGAACATTCCGATGATCATTCTGAAGGGTGCTGCCTGGTTCAGCTCCATCGGAACTGAATCCACCAAAGGTACCAAGGTATTCGCACTGACCGGTAAGATCAAAAACTCCGGGCTGATCGAAGTTCCGATGGGAACCACGTTGCGCGAAATCATTTATGATATCGGCGGCGGCATCCCGAGCGGAAAGAAATTCAAAGCAGCCCAGACCGGTGGACCTTCCGGCGGTGTATTGACTGAAGAAGTTCTCGACACTCCGATCGACTACGAAAGCCTGCAGGCTGTCGGCTCCATGATGGGCTCCGGCGGAATGATCGTAATGGACGAAGATGACTGCATGATCGACGTAACCAAGTTCTACCTCGAGTTCTCTGTGGATGAGTCCTGCGGTAAGTGCTCCCCCTGCCGTATCGGCGGACGCACCTGCTACAACATCCTCGACAAGATCTCTAAGGGTCAGGGAAAAATGGAAGATCTCGACACGCTGAAAGATCTTGCACAGGCTATGCGCAAAGCATCGCTCTGCGGTCTGGGTCAAACCACTCCGAACCCGATCATGTCGACGATCAACTACTTCAATGAAGAATATCTGGAGCACATTAACGAAGGCAAATGCCGCGCCGGCAAATGCAAAGACCTGATGGCCTACACCATCGTTGAAGACAAGTGTATCGGCTGTACCGCCTGTGCCCGTGTCTGCCCGGTCAACTGCATCAGCGGTGAAGTAAAAGCTGCTCACGTAATCGATCAGGACCAGTGCATCAAGTGCGGTCAGTGCTTCGATAAATGTAAATTTGACGCAATCCTCAAGGGATAAGGAGATAAACTAATGTCTATGATTGAAGCTGAAATCAATGGAATTCCAGTAAGCGTCCCTGCGGGAACCACTATTCTGGACGCCGCGAAAGAAGTCGGCGTTGAAATTCCGAAACTGTGTTACCACTCTGACCTCGACGCCTGGGCCGCCTGCGGCATCTGCGTTGTGAAGGTTGAAGGTTCTCCGAAAATGCTGCGTGCCTGTGCAACAGCCATCGGCCCGGGAATGAAAATTCTCACGCATGATCCGGAAGTGGTTGAAGTTCGCCGCACCGTACTCGAGCTGATTCTTTCCACACACCCGAACGATTGCCTCCAGTGCGGCCGTTCCGGAAACTGCGAACTGCAGACGCTGGCCGGCGACTTCGGCATCCGCGAAATTCCGTTTGAAACACGGGTGGAAAAAATCGAGCCAGACACGTCTACGACCTCCATCGTACTGAACCCGGAAAAATGTGTTAAATGCGGTCGCTGTGTTCTGGTTTGTCAGGACATGCAGAACGTACACGCCCTCGAGTTCATCGGTCGTGGCGACGACACCCGTCTGGCTCCGGCCGCGGACGTTACTCTTGAAGAGTCTCCCTGCATCAAGTGCGGACAGTGTTCTGCACACTGCCCGGTGGGCGCGATCTACGAAAAAGACGACACCCGTGCCGTCTGGAACGCTATTAAAGAAAACAAGAAGCACGTTGTTGTGCAGATTGCTCCGGCGGTACGTGTTGCCCTCGGCGAAGCCTTCGGCATGGAGCCGGGCGCCCTCGTTACCGGCAAGATCTACACAGCCCTTCGTCGCCTTGGCTTCGACGCCGTATTCGATACCAACTGGGCCGCCGACCTCACGATTCTTGAAGAAGGATCCGAGTTCGTGAAGCGCTTCACCGGTGGCGGACCGCTGCCGCTGATTACCAGCTGCTGCCCGTCCTGGACGGACTACATGGAAAAATTTGCCTCGGACTTTACCGAAAACTTTTCCACCGCGAAGTCTCCGCAGTCCATGCTTGGTGCAATGGGTAAAACCTACTATGCCGAAAAATCCGGCATTGCTGCAGAAGACATGACCATGGTTTCCGTTATGCCGTGTACTTCGAAAAAATTCGAAATCAGCCGTTCGGAAGAAATGTCGTCCTCTGGACAGCAGGACATCGACTACTCGATCACCACCCGCGAACTCGCTCGTATGATCAAGCAGGCCGGTATCGACTTTGTTAATCTGCCGGATTCTGAAGTAGACAGCCTGCTCGGCGAATATACCGGTGCCGGTACCATCTTCGGAGTAACCGGCGGTGTAATGGAAGCAGCCCTGCGTTCTGCCTACTACCTCATCACCAAAGAAGACCTCGAACAGGTCGAATTCCAGGCCGTCCGCGGCATGGAAGGTGTGAAGTCTGCAGAGATCGACATCAAAGGAACGAAAGTTCGCATTGCTGTTGCTCACCAGATGGGTAACTGTCAGCAGGTCATCGAACAGGTTCGTGAAGCACGGGATAAAGGCGAAGAGCCTCCGTATCACTTCATCGAAGTCATGGCCTGCCGCGGTGGTTGTATTGGTGGTGGCGGTCAGCCGCACGGCGCAACGGATGAAATCCGTGCACAGCGTACCAAAGGCATCTACTCCGACGACGAAAAGTCTGTGCTTCGCTGCTCGCACCACAACCCGGAAATCACCCGGATCTACGAGGACTTCCTCGGAGAACCGCTGAGCCACAAGGCGCACGAGCTGTTGCACACGACCTACCAGAAGCGTCCGGTCTACCAACGCTAAGAGACATTTCCAGTGTCTGCCGCGTGAAGCTGAATATCGAGCTAACGTGGTTGCAGAAACCGCTCCTTTCGGGGGGCGGTTTTTTTGTGCCCCCGTCTTGCTTTATTTATTAAGGCAATTAGACTGCAATAAATCGAAAACCACAGGGTTATATTGCACCTATGAACTACAAAAATCTCTTTACGCTGACTTTATCGATTACTGTTTTGTCCACGCTTCCGATATTCGGGCAGGGACAGCCTCCTGCAGTTCGGCCTGCCGGCGGGCTCAGGCCGAATACAGCTCCGGCTGAACAAACAGTTCCATCCGTATCCAAACCGGCACCGGCCCAGAAAGGGCAACTGCAGACATTTTCCTTTGAAACAGCCCCTCTTGAAGTGGTTATGGAGGAATATTGCCGGTGGACAGATAAGATCTTTCTCAAAACAGATGCGGTAAAAGCGAATATCACCCTCAAAGCCGACAAGCTAACGACTGCGGAGAGCATCAAGGTGGTCGAAGCCATTCTGGCCATGAATAACATCGCGCTGGTTCCCATGGGAGACCGATATATCAAAGTAATTCAGGCTACAGCTGCCGATTTAACCGGACAGGGTCTCGAAATCGACATGAACCCTGAATCTATTCTGGGCTCCGGCGACCGCTTTGTAACTAAAATCATCCAGCTTCATAACGTGGAAATCCCGGAAGTTCAGGCCGCTGTCCAACACGTTATGCATGCTTACGGAAAAATAATGGGCCTGCAGCGCAGTAACAGCCTGATGATCACCGATACCGAGGCCAACATCCGCCGGGCGATGGAAATCATTGAGTTTATTGACCAGGCGATGGCCGGAATCGACTCACGCATTTATCAGATTGAATTTGCAGAAGCGGGAGAAATTGCAACTAAACTCAAAGAAATTGTTGATGCGGCTCAGGGCGAAGAGAAAAAACCGGTTGCGACCGGAAATCCTTATGCCCGCACTCCTGCCGGTGTAATTCGAGCCTCTGCCGGCGCGGCTAAAGCTCCAACCAAAGCGTCTATAGGGCAGACGGAAGGTGGAGATACTACGATCATTACCGGCGAAGTAAAGGTGCTCGCTGATGAACGGACCAACATCATCATTGTCTTCTCGCAGGAAGAAAACTTTGTCTTCTTCGATAAAATTATCAAGGTACTGGACATCGAGGTCGAACCGGCCACAACTTTTGAGGTCATTAGCCTCGAATATGCGGATGCACAGGATCTTTCCGGTACCCTGAACGATTTGATCGGGGCAGCCAGCAGCTCCCGCTCTTCCAGCTCCTCCTCGCGTTCATCCTCATCCTCCTCGCGATCAACCAATTCCCGAAACACCGGATCGACAGCACGATCCTCCACGGGAGGTTCCCGCATGACTCCCAATGCGGCACCGAATGCCGGCGGCCCATCGATTGAAAATCTGAACCGACTTTCCGAAGACACCAAAATTCTGGCGGATGAACGCTCCAATTCAATTCTCCTAATGGGAAGTAAAGGCGACATCGCCGCGATCAAGCAGGTTATTAAGAGCCTAGACATCATGCTCGAACAGGTTGTTATTGAAGCAGCTATCTTTGAAATCGGCCTCACCGACACCCTGCGACACGGCATCGATTGGCTGTATCGTGCCGCAGGAGACCAGAAGGTTGGCGCCTGGGACGGAAATTCTCTGATCGGATCAACCAACGGCCTTGCGACCGTTGCGGCAAGCGCCCTGACCTATTATCAGAATGTCAGCGGAATCAATACCGAGTTTGCCATTAATCTGGCCGCTACCGACAGCGATGCAAACCTCCTTTCAACTCCCGTAATCATGACCACAGATAACACCGAGGCCATTCTCAGCATTGGCGAACAGCGCCCGGTGGTCACTTCGACCGACTCCTACAGCAGCACCGGGGGCTCTCTTCGGTCCAACTACGAATACAAGGATATCGGCATCCAGCTCACCGTGACCCCCCGCATTAATCCTCAGCGCTTTGTGGTGATGGAAGTCAGCCAGAAGGCTGACCAGATTGGAGGAACCGTTACTATCGACAACAACGAGGTTCCCATCATTCTGAACCGGGAATTTGAGGCCTCCATTGCAGTGCCCGATGGCGGGACAGTTGCTTTGGGCGGTTTGGTTCAGACCGAAATGAGCGAATCCATTACCAAAATCCCGTTGCTTGGAGATATTCCGTTTATCGGCCGCTATCTATTCAGCTCTGTAAGCGAATCAGAAACCCAGCGGGAGCTGGTCGTACTGATGACTCCTTATGTCATGACCAACATGCAGGAAATGAAAGACGAAACGGAGCGCCTCTACAAAGGTACCAACCTGAAACAGGAAAACTGGAAAGGCAACTGGTCCAACAGCAAACTGAAGGATCTTCCGGATCCGGTGGAAGAGGATGAAGTTGAACCGGAGAAAAAAAAGAGAAAATCGACTTCTACTAAAAAACCGACTCAAACCACTCAGGTTTCAACGCAACCTTCGAGCGCACCTAACACCTCATCGGAATCTGATGAAATGATGCAAATGCTCGAAGAGATGAACTAAAAAACTGCCTTTCGGCCCGACAGTCTTATGAAGCGCGTCCACTTTATCGGAATCGGCGGGGTCGGCATGAACGGCCTCGCTCAGCTGGCCGCACAGTCCGGATACGCAGTCTCCGGCTCCGATCGTGCATATAATCCAGAGGCCGAGCTGTTCCAATCATTGGAAAAACTCGGTATTTCTATTTTCGCGCAGGATGGATCCGGCATTACATCGGAAACAACCCAGGTGGTCTTCAGTACCGCCATTGAAGCCGACAATCCGGACCTCCGGAAATCTAAGACGCTCAGCGTTCCCCTGCTCCACCGGTCGGAATTCCTGAAGCTGCTGGTCGGCGACAACGAATTGATTGCCGTGGCCGGCACAGCAGGAAAAACCACAACCACCGGAATGCTCGGCTGGATTTTCCAATGTCTGGAAATGGATCCTTCGGTCTACAACGGGGCTGCTGTTGCAAACTGGAAGCAGGGGCTTACGCTTGGCAACGTCCTCAAAGGAAATTCCAACCTCTGGATCATCGAGGCCGACGAATCGGACAAATCATTCCTCAACTTCAATCCGACCCACTCGATCATCACCAACATTTCCAAAGACCACTACGAACTCAATGAGCTTCATTCTATGTTTGATCAGTTTGAAGACCAGACCTCCGGCATCACCATCCGCGGCACAGGAAAACGCATTTCCGTTCCAATGATTGGAAAGCACAACGAAGAAAATGCGGCCTGTGCGCTGGAACTCTGCAAACAGCTAGGCTTCGATGAAAGCCTGATTCGCAAAGCGCTGAGCGAGTTCAAAGGTATTGAACGGCGTCTGGAGACCGTCGGCGAAGTGAATGGAGTCACGATCATCGACGACTACGCCCACAACCCCGCCAAGATTGCGGCCTCTCTTTCGGCCGTCGCCGAAAAGTTCAAAGCCGTGCACGCATTCTGGCGTCCGCATGGATTCAAACCGCTGGCCCAGGGGCTGGAAGAGTTCGCCGAAGTTTTTTCCAACCATTGGAAAAAATGCGGCGGGTCGATTTTTATTCTTCCGGTCTATTATGCGGGCGGCACCACACAGCACGCGGTCCGCGCGGAGGATCTGGTGGATCGGCTTAAATCAGCTGGCGTTCCCGCAATGGCTGTGGCAGATTACCGCGCTTTGAAACACGAGTTGAAAACAGTGACCTCACCGGGCGATGCCATTATCGGAATGGGTGCCCGCGATCCCGAACTCCCGCTATTTGCCAGACGATTGATTACTGAATGGAAAAAGCCCTGACAATTGACAGCCCGCAGAATCCGCGGGTGAAGAAGGCCGTTAAACTGCGGAAAGGGAAAGTTCGCACGGAACTGAAACAGACGCTGGTTGAAGGTTTTCGTGAAATCCACCGTGCTTTTGACAGCGGATGGGAATTTACCGAGCTCTACTGCTGTCCGGACCTCTATCTGGATCTCGATGAAGATCAGCTGGTCGCACAGATTGAAGCCGCAGGGATTCCGGTCTTCCAATGTTCGGAAACCGCTTTCAGGAAAATGTCCTACCGCGATACCCCGGACGGCTTATTGGCCCTCTCTCCCCTTGTGGGAAAAACGCTTGCAGAACTGGATTTGCCGGAAAACCCCTTATTATTGATTGCTGAAGATCTGGAAAAGCCCGGAAATCTGGGCACCATTCTGCGCACCGCCGATGCCACGGGCGTTGATGCCGTCATTGCGTGCGACCATAAAACCGACCTGAACAACCCGAATGTGATCCGCGCCAGTATTGGAACAATTTTCTTCATGCCAGTGGCAGAAGCCACCACAGAAGAGACTTTCCAATGGTTGGAAAAACACGGCATTCAGTCGCTTGCGGCCATTCCCGGCGCAACGGAAGAATATACGGATGCGGATATGCTCGGCGGAACTGCCATTGTGGTGGGTGCTGAGGATGAAGGACTTACTGATGCGTGGAAGGAAGGGGCCGATTTAAAAGTTGGAATTCCAATGCTTGGAAAAAACGACTCTTTGAATGTCTCCACCGCTGCGGCCATTTTGCTTTATGAAGCGGTTCGTCAACGTCGTAAATCCTCATAAATAAGCGTTTTTCGGTCATTTTAATAATTATTCATAAAAAGATTCAACATTGCCTCCACCTTTGTGTCATACACCACGAAAGAATTCAGAATGCATCACCTGCAACGCAAGAGTTTATTTTATAAAACTATCGTTGCAATTATTCATAATGAAATTAGGATTACGCAAACGAAAGGAGGTAGGCATATGGCTACCAATCCGGCAGGCAAAGGAACAAAGACGATAGGCATCAACATGAAAATGGAGATGGCTCAGGAGCTTGAACGAAGAGCTGCATCGATGCAGCTATCGACAGGAGCTTACTGCAAAATTATCCTGGGAGAATGGATTCGGTCTGGACAGAAACTGAAGCTGCAGGAATCCTGACCCCGGTTAATTCCCTCAGAAATATAAAACCGACGTCTCAGAGGCGTCGGTTTTTCTTTTGCATCGGCCCCGCTTGATGCAAGCTGGTTTAATGCAAAGTAAATTCAACTTCTCGATTGTCGGAACGGGCGCTGTTGGCGGCTTCTACGGCGGCCTGCTGCAAAAGGCCGGATTTGACGTGCACTTTCTCTTAAACCGCGATTTCGACCATGTTCGCTCCCATGGCTTGCAGATTGAATCCACTTTGGGAAACTTTGAGTTACCTCAGGTGAACGCATACAGCAATGCAGAAGATATGCCGCAATGCGATGTGGTCATTGTGGCGTTGAAAACAACCGCGAATACCGCCTTAAAAGAGATACTCCCCTATCTGATAAAAAAAGACGGCGCTGTTTTAACGCTTCAGAACGGACTGGGGAGCGAAGAAGAGATTTCAAAATTGGTTGGAGCAGAACATGTGCTGGGAGGGCTCTGCTTCCTTTGTTCTAACAAACTGGGACCGGGGCATATCCATCACCTGGACTATGGACTGATTACGCTCGGTGAATATCAATCGTCCGGAGAAGCCGGCGGAACAACTTCCCGGCTGAAGGCAATAGCAGCCCAACTTGAAAGCGCCCGAATCCCCGTTAGAACCGTAGAGGATCTAGCGCTGGCTCGTTGGAAAAAACTGGTCTGGAATATTCCATTTAACGGACTCACAGTGGTTCGGAATGTACTGACTGATGAGCTGGTGAATAAACCGGAAACCCGCGAGCTCTGCCGCACACTGATGCTTGAAGTAGCCGATGCCGCCGCAGCTGCGTGCAGGCCCATCGAAGTCGATTTCATAAATAAAATGCTTTCTGATACAGAAAAGATGAAACCCTACGCACCCAGCATGAAACTGGATTACGATCGGGGAAATCCCATGGAACTGGAAGCCATCTACGGCAACCCGATACGGACAGCGCAGGCAGTTGGAGTGGAGATGCCGGAAACCCGGAAATTGTATCACCAATTGCTTAAAATTAACCCCGCTATTTAGACGGAGTTGCATTTACGGCCTAAATGATAGATAACCTCCGGAATTCAACGAGGTATTTATGATCAATCTGGAGTATTCAGAACACCGTGTTAATTCTGTGCAAACCGTAAACAACGATTTGTTTATTTTATCCGTAGAGCGAAACGATTTAGAGTTTATTCCCGGCGATTGCGTTGCGGTTTATACTGATCAGGACAAATCGAGGCCGTACTCTATTGCATCGGGTTCGCAAAGCAATGAACTGCGCTTTATCATTCGGGAAATGGATGGAGGCGAAGTTTCTCCCTGGTTAATGAAGCGAACCCCCGGAGATGTCATCCGGATCACCCCACCCTTCGGCTGGTTCCGTCCGGGACAGGATATTGGAGATGCCCCTTTCATCTTTCTGGCCACAGGGACCGGAATTGCGCCTTTTCTGGCGTACATGGAAACGTTCGACCGTCCACCCGAGCATTGCCTCTATGGGGTGCGGCAAAAGGCAGATTCCATAGGATTTTCCGAACTACAGAACTTCTGTCCGACCCAGTTGGCGGTATCGCGTGAAAAAACCAGACACCATCACGGCCGCCTCACGGCTCTCCTTCCAGAGTTGCCTCTGACAGAAGATACACACTACTACTGCTGCGGTCTGGAAAGCATGGTGAATGAAGTATCCGAACTGCTGCAGACGGCCGGCGTAAACTTAAGCAGGATTCACCGCGAAGTATTTTTCCACGGCTAATTTTCACTTATTGTTGATTGAAATTCGCCTTTTCAATCGATAAATACCCCCGCCATGAAACCAACCGTTGTATGTGCCCTATATAAATTTGTCCCCCTGAATAACTTCGAAGCAATGAGGATTCCCCTGCTTGACTTCATGACTGAGCGCGGTATTCGCGGAACACTGTTGCTGGCTTCTGAAGGTATTAATGGAACTGTTGCCGGCCACCGAGACGCGATTGACGGGTTACTGGAATATCTAAAAAAGGATTCCCGCCTCTCTGATCTGGACTATAAAGAGTCATATGATGATTCGAACCCGTTCTATCGAACCAAAGTGCGCTTGAAAAAAGAGATTGTTACGCTAGGCGTTGAAGGGATTGATCCTCTCCAGTCCGTTGGCACTTATATTGATCCCAAAGACTGGAATGGACTCATCAGCGATCCGGAAACTGTCCTGATTGATACGCGTAATGATTATGAAGTTGAAATCGGAACTTTTCAGCATGCGGTCAACCCGAATACCGAAAGCTTCAGAGATTTCCCGGAATATGTGGAGAAAAATCTGGATCCTTCCAAACACCGGAAAGTCGCCATGTTCTGCACGGGCGGAATTCGATGTGAAAAGTCGACCGCTTATCTGAAGCAACTGGGCTTTCAGGATGTTTTTCATCTGAAAGGCGGAATTCTGAAGTATCTCGAAGAGGTTCCCGAAGAAGAATCCATGTGGGAAGGCGACTGTTTTGTTTTCGATAATCGGGTTTCAGTCGGGCACGGCCTGGAAAAAGGTGAATATGACCAGTGCCATGCCTGCCGGATGCCGATTACTGAAAAAGAGAAACTCAGTACACTTTACGAGAAAGGTGTGAGCTGCCCTAAATGCCATGACCAATATTCCAGCACCCGGAAAGAGCGCTTCAAAGAGCGCGAACGTCAGGTTGAGCTTGCAAGAAACCGAGGCGAAGATCATATCGGTGCCGCGGCGCGACTGACCGCTGAAAAAAGGCGCGAGGAAAAGTTACAGCAACGGGAAAAAGCTTCTGCCGATCATAGCTAAGAGTATTGCAACAACCGCTCCAGCAGCAGCTATCCGACGGTGCCGAAACCCTGGACCATCAATTAAAAAGGCAATCAGACTGGTGTACCACAGAACAATCGACACCAGCGGTGGTGGATCGACCATGAAGCTGCCTCCGGGCAGGCCATCCAGCCAACTGACAGTTCCAAGCATGAGATCAATGAAGATCACCGCAGCCTGATTAAAAGTGCAGGAAAGCATTGGGAAAATGATCGAAACCCAGCCGCACAGCACGATGAAGAATGTGAGAGGAACAACCACTAGGTTCCCAATCAGTGCAACCGGCGAAAACATGCCGAAATAGAGCATCGTTAAGGGGGCTGAAGCCAAACCAGCCACTACCGATGTAATTATCAGTGAAATGATATAAACTTTGAGCCATGCCCCCTTTACCCACGCCTTGGGAATGGTTGCAAAACCCATCACGAGAAAGATCACCACCGTAAAGGAAAATATAAAGCCGACTGACAAAATTTCCAAAGGCTGGAAAATTAGAAGGATGATTGCTGCAATAGCCACCGATGACGGGATATCCGGTTTTCGTCTGAATAAAGGCCCCAGAATAAATATTGCAGCCATGAGAAGCGCTCGTAAAGCACTGGATTTCATCCCGGTTGATATAACGTAAAAAGAAAGTAAAGGCACCAGCAGGAGCCCGAACTTATCTCGCGGTACTCCCAGCATTTTTAGCAGCAATATCAATAGAAACCCTACAATACCAACATGAAGACCCGATATTGCAAAAATATGTAACGATCCCGTTCTCCTGAAAATATTCATAATCTGTGCAGGCATTTCTTTGCGGTATCCCAGGACTAATGCCTTAAGTACAGCCTCATGAACGGGTAAATTTTCAATCCCAGGTTCCAATCGAACTGCAACCGAATTCCGCCACAGATGTCCCCATTGTACAACCGACCAACCGCCTGCATGTTCCAGAATTTGCAAGTCTGATTCCTTCAACAACATCTGACACCTGTTCTCTGAAGGAAATATATTCTTTTTAATCACACCGCGCAGGTTGACTTTATCCCCATAACCGACAGGGATATCATCAGAATTCCCGAAAATCCTGAGGTCAATCTTCCCACTCGCCGAATTCCAACCATTGGAAATTCGAAGTGCGTCCACGGAACAGGAGAAAAACCAGATGCCTGAAATATCAGACTTATAGCCATGAAATTCCGGAAAAACATTGACCTGTCCAATACACTCAACTTGCTGACCCTGTATCGTATCCACATGGTCAATTGAATCCGGTCTGATTGAAGGCCAGACAACCTCGAACCGGCAGGCTGCTGTCAGCGCAATAGATACATAGACCAGTACCGAGGAAGCCGGGCGGTTAAGCAGGATTAGTGAACTTAGTACACTCAGAACTGAAGAAATAAATAACCATGAGGGAGAAATCAGCCTGCCGGATGCGAGCAACATCCCCATAACGATAGCGATCGCTATGCCAATCATTGGACGCCGAGGCGTCGAACCTGGTGCCAGTTGAAAGATGATGTGCCCCTACTCTCTCGTCATTACCTCAATGTATAACATTCTGATCTTGTGCTTAAAACTCGGCAAGGAATAACGCTCGGCAATCATTTTCTTCCCTTCAGAAGCCAGATTGATAGAAAAAAGCGGTTCCTTAATGGCCTGAATCATCCCTTCCGCCATTGACTCGGAGCTGGACAGTACTGAAATGCTGTTCTGATCAGATAGGAGATCTTTATGCGATGCGCTCTCAACAGCAACAATGGGAACTGAGGCATTCATCAATGTATATATTTCCCGTTGCACATACCGAGTGCCGGAAGGCGGAAAAAACAAGGAGGCATCAGCCTCCTTCAATGCAGATAAGAATCGATCCGCTTTTTTTTCTGACATAAACGCACAGCGGTTTAAAATGTCGAGGTTGGCCGCCATCGCCTCGGCATCAGCCATATCAGTTCCATGGAAAAAGAAAACTGCTCCCGGAATAGAATCGATGACCTTTCGGGCAGCCATTAGAATCATGCGTACTTCCTGTTGCTTCCCCGGCATGGAACTGCACGTAAGAACAGCAGTTGCATGAGGACTTTCGAACTTTTCAAGCAGCGCTGCTCTATTCCATTTATCGGACCGCACACTTGATTGGAGAGGAATATCCTCTACCAACATAATATCAGCAGTCGAACATATTAATTGAAGGTCGTCTCTCAGTGCAGAGCATCCCGCAACAACTCGTTCGGCCTGCCCGAGCATCTTCTTTTCTAGTTTCTTATCGTAAGCGGAAAACCATTTTCGGTGCAGGAAAGGCCCTTTAGTTGCGGATCCGGAAAAACAACGGCGGGCATCGTAGACAAACCGTAGTTTGCGGATGGCACATAGTTTTCCTACAAAAATGACCGCATCATCTACCGCATGTACCATATCGAAACCGGGAGAGCCCGTTGCCTTGATCACCGCAAACTTCAGCTGCCACCGCGACAATGTTTTCTCACCATCAGACAGGTTCTTAATATTGGGATGATCTGCAAGATCACTTGAAGAAGCAATTACAGCAACCTGATGACCGGCATCCGCCAAGACACGGATGACTGAAGCGGACCGAATATCCCATCCACAACTGGAGACATCACCGAAGGTAATAAATAGAATTTTCAAATCAGATAGAGGCTCTTATTTTTTAACCTTCAGCAGCTCTGAATCAAGAGCCCCGTCTTTAGGCAATGACAGCTGAGGGGTGATATCCTTCTTTTGCTCCCCATCCATGGTTTTTGCCACTTTTTCCAACCACTTCCTGAATTCTTCACCACCGACCCGCTCTGCAAAGGCCTGAAAGGTCCGATCTTCGCGAACCGGATCAAGCTTCGGATCCTGAACCCAGCCCATGACCAGGTTCTGTCCAAAAAGATGGGCCGCTTTTCCGAGCGTCTGTACCGTTTCGAGCCCATTCCCCAGTTGCGCGTTACATATTGCAATTTGACGATAATAGCTCTGTTCCCGATAATTCTGCTCTCTGAGTACATTCAGACTTTCCAGCGCATTTTCATATTCCTCTAAAAACATGTATGCCTTGGTCTGCTGTTCCAACGATTCCAAATCGGTCGGATCATCCTTCAATACTCGACTGTACTCTTTCGCAGCCTCCGCATATTCTTCATTTCTAAACAGTGCGTTTGCCAGGTAACGCTGTACATTTTCATTGTATTCATTCTGTTCGAGATACCATCGGCTCATATAAGACACGGCATCCGAGTCTTCATACGCATCCAGAGCCTGAATCAGTTTTTCCTGAAGGTCCTCACGGGAAGGATCCACACTGATCAGTCGAATGTAGGAGTTGATTGCTTCAACATTCATCCCTTTCTGATAGTACAACCTGCCCAAGTGCTCCAGAGCCCCCATGTGAGAAGGGTCCAAACGTAATGCATCCTGACAACGTTCAATAGCCAGATCCAGATTGTCCCGTTTCAGCAATCCTTCTGCAGACCGAACCAACCGGCTCGCTTCTTTCCACACTTCGATCCGTTCAGCAAACATTTCACGGGAATTTTGGTCATTAATATCAAATCCTTCGACCGGCAGAACTTCCTGCAACACGGGAGAAGTGGTTTCCTCCCCCTGCGTTTTAACAAATAGACTTTGTTCGTAGATGCTAATCCCCTGCCTCAGCAGAAAGAAGGCAATCACTAACAGAATAATCATCACTCCAGTCTTCAAAATGGCGAGAAGCGCCATTTTTTCCCGCATATCAACCGCTTCTTTCCTACGGCCGGCCACAGCCTGATGACGACCCGTTTTCCGAACACGCGTGTTAGAGGACTGGTGACGATCCTGGTACAAAGGCTGTTCTGAAGGTGCTCCTCCAGTATAAAAATCCGACTCAGCTCCCAAATGCTCATAGCTTCCAGAGGGTTTAGAACCAGTGTTCATCTGCTTTTTTCTTTTCATAAAGGGATTCCCGCTAAAATACGTATTCCAGATACGTGATTCTTTCTGTGAATAAAGGGATTGCAGTATTAAACGGCTCAGGGTAAGAGTCAAGTTCTGCTCCATTAACGCAGAAATAAATTGGCAGGTTAAAATGACTACTTTTTTCTCATTATTCGCAATCGCACTCGTATTCGTGGCTATTCCTTTAGGAATTCTGGCCAGCATTAACGCGCTCCGCAAAAAGCAGCCCGGGTGCTCAGGCAGCCACGACTGTGTGGTATACAAAGGCGAAAAGGTAATGTGCCCCTCCTGCGAACTGAAAGAATTTAAAGCTCAACAGGCTGCTGCTCAGCACTAATACCGAACTCGTATTTCGCACAAAGCCATACCGGATAGCTTATCAGCTCTCCAAACAATCCTTGCACGTTCCAAAAACCACAATACGGTGGTTTCGTTCCTGAAACGCATGCTCTTCGCACGCCTCGGTTATTAATTCCATGATCTTGTCGTCGGAAAACTCAATAAACTGTCCGCATTTATCACAAATCATATGTTCATGATGCGGATGATTAAAGGTGTGCTCATAATGGGCATGAACATCCGTATCCCGTATGACCCGAACAAGACCCGCCTCTTCCATCAGGGCTAATGTACGATAAACCGTTCCCCGGCTGACATGGTTCATCCCGCTTGAAAGCTCCGCGGCCAGGTCATCTGCACAAAAATGGTCATGGCGCGAAAACACTTGCGTCAGAACGATTTTGCGAGCCTGCGTAACACGCGCGTCTTTCTTCTTTAAAAAATCTACAAACAGCGGCCACGCTTCTTCCACCGACTGCCTAACCTCTTCGGGCAACTGCTGCTCATCAATACTCATTTTCATGCAACTTTCTTTTTTAAATTGAATCTATATATAAACATGTTTATGGCCCAGAATTGTTGATGTAATCAAGATTTTTACTGGTATATTGCTCAGCTTTACGCAAAATAGAGTCAACTAACTAAGAATAAGGAGTACCATTATGGCCTATGTTATTTCCAGCGAGTGCATTTCCTGCGGCGCATGTGAGTCCACCTGCCCGGTAGAGGCAATCAGTCAGGGCGACGATCAGTTCGTTATTGCAGCAGATACCTGCACTGATTGTGGCGCATGCTCAGATTCCTGCCCGGTAGATGCAATCTCCGCCGGCTAACCGGAATTAGAGTACGAAATGAAAAGCGGCTGTTAGGCCGCTTTTTTTATGCCCGGACTCTGGCGTGGATGATCAGAGATGAATAAACCTGAAAGCTGCCATGGCGGTGGCTATTCCGGTGAGACACCCCATCAGGACTTCCAACCGGGTATGTCCCAATAGCTCCTTCAGTTTGGTTTCGGATAAGTGATGCTCTTGAAGCAGCTCATCCACAATCGAGTTAAGCAGTTTCGCCTGCTCTCCTGCCGCCTTACGGACACTCTGGGCATCAAACATCACCACAACAGCAAATGCTGCTCCTAACGAAAAAATTGCCGAATCAAAGCCTTCACATAGCCCGAGCGATGTCGCGAGTGCAGAAGCCATAGCCGAATGCGCACTTGGCATCCCTCCAGTGCTCATTAAATACCTGAAATCCAACCGCCTCGATTCGATGAGGCAGTTGATCATTTTTGCAGTCTGAGCCACCAGCCAACCTAAAAGCGCAGCCCAGAAAGCTGGGTGTAAATCATTCATTTCATTCCTCTTGGTTCAGATTCGGGTTATATAATTTTAAAGCCCCGAATCAATCCTCGATTTTCGCTTCGTCTTTTCCGGGTGTACTTGCTGTAAAATTATCCAACTTCCACGACGGTGCAGAAAGAGGCCCGCTTAAACGAAGCTCAAATAGCTTAAAAATAGGATTCGTGATGACCCGGATCACTTTCTGGAGCCCCCGGTCGCTGAGCATCTGAACCTGCACCTTTGCATCGTAACCCGTCGACTGCGAATAACTTCCATGCGCTTTTGCACTGAATATATCACCCTTAAAAGAAGCCTCCTTAGAAAAAATTTCGCCGTTCTTCAGTTCAAAATCCAACCCGAAACTGGTGATAGAAAACGTATTGAATCCAGGGACAACTTTCCGCATCAGACGGGAAAAACCGGTAAAGAGCGGCATGTCAGCCAGTTCCCCTTCATCAACTGAAACAATCCCGTTCCCATTCGCCGATTCAAAAAAATTCTGCCGGAGATCCGCCTGAATCGATGCGCTCGAGGAAACAAGCCCTTTCGTACGCTGACGACAGGGGAGTTCAACAAACTGCAGGCATTGTTTAAAGTCCGCCCCCTTCACACTGAAATCGAGCGAATAAGGCATATCCTCTCGTTCAGGATCCAGCTCGACGCTGAAGAGTCCCTCCCCCTCTCCTCCGTAGATTCCGAATGCGGAATTCGACACTGTTATCGTCGGCCCATGGCCGATGACAACCGCAGAAAAACGGTCAAGAGCAGCAACAGGAATGGTAAAATGATCGGCTTCCACTTCTGCGCGGAAATCCGTTGCCCGCATCGTCTTCCAGTCCAACGTCCCCTTTGCTTTCATCTGCGTGTCACCTGCAGTATGAATTTTGTCTCCGAACAGATCAAAGTCCGCATACGTCAGATCTTCCAGTAAGGCAGGAGGAAGGCTGCCGAATGCATCGAAATGAACTGTAGATCTGCGGAAATCAATCGAAGCCGCACCCTTCATAAAATCAACACCGCTCATCACCGCAATGGGTTCAAGCCTCAATAGAGCATTTGAGTAGTATGCGGATATATGGGCAGAAGAAAGTAAACCATCATGAATTCCTGCATCGTTCCCCGACCCATGAACATTAATAAAAAAGGTACTCCAGTCTGTATAGCTGGATCCAAGCTCCAGGCTGATCTCCGGAGAACCCTCTGGGAACCAGAACCGCCCGATGGCATTTGTGGCGATGGGAACAATTGCTAAAGGCTCAAGCAGGAGGTTCGGATCCATACTCCCAGCGGCCTCAACCCCGAACGTTTCCCGATTAGCATCCCAGAAAACATGGCCTTTGGCAGAACCGCCGTGCAGAGAACTTCCCACCTCTTCCGCACGATCCTCCTGCCCCTGAACCGTTGCATGTATCTCAGACAGGTCCAGATAGTTATTGGAACGGTCAATATTTCCCTTCACAGACTCAATGAGCAAACCGCAATAGGTGACATCCCGAATCCCGAAGCTTCCGTGAATTGCATTAAGCAGATTCCCCGCCACCGCAGGCCCAACCCGCAAAGAAAACCGCGGCAGTTCTTCAAACTGAAGTTGAGCCTTAACCAACAGATCCAGAACTGGCTGAGGAGCAAGCAGCAACAGTTCACGTGAAGTAATCGAGTTTTTAAGATTTGCCTGGATCAGTTTACTGTTGAAATCATACGAAGCATCCAGTTCCATCGAACCATAATCCCGGGAAAGGCGGACCCGATCAAAATCGAGTTCGGGATAAGCATAGCGACCGGAAATATCCAATCCGACGAACTCAACCCCCCTGATGCGCAACTCCTGGGTCCTGAGCGAAAAGTCGACCGAACTGTCCGAATAGTTATTTGCATCAATAGAAAAATTGACCTTCACATGTGCGGCACCAAGCAGCTTCAATTGCTGCAACCGGGTTTCCAGGGACTGGAACTTTTCTTCTGTAATCAAAACCGGAAACACCGTTTTCTGCTTCCGCCCCGTTTTTTCAGGGCTTTCGACTTTTTTTTGATCCCTTATTTTTTTCAGCAAGACCCCATCAACTGAAAAATCGATTCCAATCCATGACATGGCACCATCCAGAAACGCAACCCGGTCCGGTAGCATGTCCAACGTCAGACTCATCGAATCAATAAAACGGGCATCGCTCTTTTTCGGAATATTCACCCCCCACTCAACCGAGGGGGTCACTTGAATGCCAACGGCCTGAATATCAAGCTTCCAACCCTTTACAGTCTTGTCGCCCAGCTCCGTTTTGCGGTCAAACCGAACCTCCCGGGCCCGCAGCAAAGGGCCTAAATCATCCGGATTTCGGCTGTAATACGATACATCGACCGCCTTCCATCCACGAAGGGTAAGCATGACGCTTTCAACGTGAACGGGTATCCCCGCATCATTTACACGCTTTATAATTTCACGCAGAATCGGGTCCGGAACACCATATAGACGAAGAAAAACAAATGAAACAACCAGCAAGACAGCAACAAGACTGAGCATTCTAACAGCCATACGGACAACATGATATGTAGTCCGGACAATCCGTTTGCTGAGTTTCATTTTTTTCATCTATTCAACGACAGGCACAACCGGATTAGTTTCCTGCAGCAAGTCTGCTGTAAGCAGATTAACAACCGGTTTTTCCAGATAAAAAACCACATCCCGTCCCTTCACCATAGTATAAAAACCATCCGGCGTTTCCCGACCGATCAACAACACCCGGCCCAACTGATTGGAGTCAGACAAACCGATATGCAATTCGGCCAAAGGACTGGCCAACCCATAAATGTCAAGATCCCTAGGGTTGTACGTAATATATCCGGATGTATCGACCCGCGCAATCCGGCGCAGCATTTTAGCCATGGCAGCTTTATTCAACCGGACATTTCCATTGGTCCCCACAGGAGCAAAATTCTGATCTTCCAGCCGCTCGACAACCTGCCGTTCGATATTGCCTTTCTGGAGGGCCACTATATTCACCTGTTCAGGATCAAGCGTCCACACCGTCCGGTTTTTATAAACCAAAGGGTCAATAATAGAATCAGGAACAAGCGGAAGGTTGATGCGATAAACTGCCGGGTCATCATCCCGGCGGATGAGCAATCCTTCTCTACTTCCATTGGTCGGAAGAATCTCAAGCCGGTTAGTGGTTCCCTGCTCAACAGAACCGAATTCAATGCTCCATTCGGCAGGAATGCTGTTTGTGACAACATCAAACTCTGTAATCACAGCACTAACCCAAAGCGTAACAAAATCTGAAATCTGTTGAGGATCTGCCTCCCATACCATCGGGCTCGTGATGTTCCAACCTTTGGCAACATCATAGGCCATGCCCAGTTGATCGCCGCCGTGCGTAATATGAATTGAAGAAATACTCCCGGGCGGCACAGCGAGCACCCCCGCATCTCGGAACCGGTCGGTGGGCACATTCAGCAACTGAAGAATATCAGCGGAAAGCGAAAAAACCGATGTATCATCCGCGCGCCTGGCATAGACAAATCCCGGCTGGTCCGCAATATCATCGCCAATCACCAACATCCGTGATGTTCCATCGGTATGACCCAGCGATATCTGACGGGTTTCACCCTGCAGTCCATAAACCGAAAAGTCCGAAACATTATCTGCCACAAAATCTTCAATCCGAAGCAGGTAAAGTTTTTCAATGAAAAGGTCCACTTCCTTCACATCAGCCTGTGCCGAAACGGGCTGCTGCATGCGCCACCCCTCGTGCGGATCCTTTACCAACTGCACAAAACCCGCCGACCCCCGGATTTCAACACGTCGCACACCGGCCGCTTCGCCTGGGAACAGAATTCGGTCACGTAGGAGATCCGGCGAATCCGGGACCACCACCAGCAGTTTATCGGAAACCGTATAAATATCTTCCGCTTCTCCCGATTTGGCATAAACCATGTCTCCGAGAGGCGTTTTTCGTCCAACGAGCCAGGTATGGCGACCCTGATTATCAACTGCGGCAATTGAAATCGCAGGATCTGAGAAGCCGTATTCGGCGGAATCCATTCCCCGAATAGACAGTTGTTGTCCCGTAATCGTCGTTCCCTTGCCCATCGAGTTAAGGCCGGAAACCATACGATGAATTAATGCTTCATCGGCACGGCCTGTATTGCCGTCGCGGTCGCCGGCCATCCAGATACCATTTTCTTTCACACAGCGAACGACCTGATTGGAATGCCTGAATTCAATCGATATCAGGGTATGAGCATCCAGGTTAAACAACCGCACCCGCTCTGCAGTTCGGGAGGGCTTGTTGGCACGCATACTTTCCTGCACCCAGATGAATACACCCAGCACCATGATACAGAATAAAATAATAAGCGTAGAACGACCCTTCATGCTGCCTCTATTTTCTTCGGCGGGCCCACACCAGCAAACCAAGTACCATGGCCACGGCAGGAATCCCTGTTACATTAATCCAGAACAAGACGCGAAGCTGTTTGCGAGAAAGGCTCAGCTTTACTTCTTCAATGGGTTTCGGCGCAATCGCCATCAACTCTTCACGATCGAGCAACCAGTTTAAAGCGCTCATAAACAGATCTTCATTCCCACCAACCATACTTCCGTTACTGACAAAATCAGAATCGCCGAACACCACCATTCGGGACGGACGGATCTGAACATCGAGCATAGTCTGCGATGCCCCGCGCTCAACAGCAACCCCCAGCGAGATGGGCCGGTTCGGGTCGTTCCCGAGGAAATCCCCGGTTTTTTCATCGTACTTAGCTGTGGATTCTTCCACCTGCGTCTCCGACCAGCTTTTTTCAGACGTAAAGAATAACGGAACAACAGAAGGTTGATCTTCAGCAGCTGCATTTTCATCTCCAACAACCTGCATGATAGAGCGAGGTAGAATAAACTGAACTATGGAATCCATTTCCATACTGATCGGATGCACCCCGTAGCGACGGATATGTACATCACTGCCTCGGAGCGTATTCTCCGGATCCACCACAATATCGTCCCGCAGAGCAACCCCCCAGCGACTCAGCATCGGTTCCAGTCCGGTCTCTCTCAATGCGTCCAACATCACCAGCACCCGACCGCTGCGGCTGAGATAATCCTCAATCATTTCAATCTCAACAGAGCTCATCATCTTTTCAGGACCTGCAATCACCAGAGCGGCTGCATCTTCAGGAATCTGCTTTTCCCCGCTCAGCATCAGCTCCTTAACTATCAGGTTATCGCGAAGAACAATGGTACCGATTTTTGAATATCCAGACATTGGATCAAATTCCGAAACCCTTTTCTCACCGTGCCCTACCAGAAAATAAACCGTGGGTGTATCCCCCTGCATCAGTCCATAGATCGCACTGGAAAAAGCCTGCTCTCCTTTGAAGGCTGAAATGGTAGCGTCCCGCTGGCCCTTCTCTTTTGTGAGTTCAGCAATATCACCTTGCTTAACCACCTTACTGCGCTCTCCGATATCAAACACCACCACCTGAGCCTCGGTCAGCCCATATTGATTCGCCAGTTTTTCGGTGCGGGCCAGATCGCGGGCCGGATCCACCCATTCCACATGAATATTCCGGGAATGATACTGATACTCCTCCAGCAGGTTCTCTACATCATGATACAGCTTATGCTCTTCCTGAAAGAACACCGTAACACGAACATCCTGCTCCAACTCATCCAACAGACTGAGTGTCTTTTCAGAGAGCTCATAATAGGTCCGGCCGCTCAGATTCACGCGCACCGGATTGCGGGCACCGATGAAGCCGATCATCTGCACCAGCACAAAAGCCAGCAACACCGCAGCAATGGAATTTAAATTGATCAAAAATCGTTTCATAGCAATCCTGCCTAGGCCCTTTTACTTTCGACAACCCGCACCGCAGCAAAGAGGAACCAGACTGCATGCGTCACATACATGATCACAATCCGGCTATCCACCACACCCCGCGCAAAATCCATCATATGTGCAAAGGAAGAATAATACTGGCCAACAATCCGCACCGCAGGATTCTGGGCGGTGTAGGCCATATACATCATTCCGAGAAAAGAACCGAACAGAATGGCAAACCCGCCAATGGCTGCAACAATCTGATTCGAAGTCAGACTCGACATAAATAATCCGACCGCAATATAGAGCATTCCGACCAGAATCACGCCCAGAGCACCGGATTGCAGCGCTCCCATATCAGGAAACCCCGACACCTCTGCCGGTGCCAGCCGATATTGGAACAAGACATAAATCAATGCGGGCAACCATAGAACAATATAGAAGATCAGTGCCCCGAAAAATTTGGATAGAACCAATTCCGGCACCCGCACCGAAGTCGTCAGCAAAGCCTCCAGCGTTCCCAGCTTCCGCTCCTCCGCAAACAGACGCATCGTGATCAGAGGAACAATCACCGGAAGCGCAAACGTGAGTAAAGGACCGCTGAACATCAGCTGCGTTGCAATGGTCAGCGACTCGCCGTGAGCAAGCTGACTCAGCAGCCAGATAAAATTCCCGCCCGTCAATGCCCAGAAAAAAAACATCACCACATAAGCAATCGGTGAATAGAAACAGGTTCGAAGCTCCTTTTTGAGCAGACTGATGAACACACTCATTATTCCGCCCCCTTCTTCCGGGTAATCTGCACAAACGTGTCCTCCAGCGAATGCTGCTGCTCAGAAAGCTCCCTCAAAGCCCAGCCCTCGGAAACCGCAAGATTGAACAGCTCAACACGCATCGAAGCCGAGTCAGCCTCCACCTCTAGCCAAAGCCATCCATCAGCCAGCTCTGAAGCATTGCGGACATCAAGCCCTTCCATGGAACTGACCTTCTGTATTGCCGCCGCCTGCTCCGCCATCACTTCCATTTCGATAATCGAACAGGCATGCAGTTTTCGGTGCAGGTTCTCTTCGGTATCCGAAGCAACAATCTTTCCTTCATTAATAATCAGAATCCGCTCACAGATGGCCTCCACCTCCTGAAGAATATGGGTGGAAAGCAGAATGGTATGCCGTTTCGCCAACGTCGTAATCAGCTCGCGAACCTGGCGGATCTGGAACGGGTCCAGGCCCACGGTCGGTTCATCAAGCACCAGTAGGTCGGGATCGTGCACCAGACTGTCGGCCAATCCCACACGCTGACGATAGCCCTTCGAAAGCTGCCCGATAATGCGTTTCCCAACCTCTGTAAGACCGCACTGCTCTTTGACTTCATTAATTTTAGCCCGACGGGCAGAAGCTTTCACGCCCTTCAGCGAGGCCCGGAACTTCAGATATTCATCCACGCGCATCTCCGGATAAAGCGGACAGCTTTCCGGCAGATAACCAATACGGCGGCGCACTTCCTGCGGGTGTTTGGAAATATCAAAACCGGCCACCTCAATCGACCCGGAATTCATCGGCAGATATCCGGTCAACATACGCATTGTGGTGGTTTTTCCCGCCCCGTTGGGACCAAGAAAGCCGACGATCTCTCCCCGGCCCACTTCAAACGAGATATCATCCACCGCCAACCGCGCCGGATATTTCTTCGTTACCCCAGATACTTTAATCATAAAATAAGCCCGTTCAATTAAAGCCGTTCATTATGCCGGAACCCCTTGCCGAGTCAAGAAACGGTCGGGTCCCGAAGATTGGAAATCAGCGGCCGCAATCTTTGCAGAAATTTGCGGCGGAGCGGTCCCAGGTGGCCTCACCCTCTTTGGAGAAAAAGCAGCCGGGAATGGCTCCCTTTGCCCGATGGTAGGCCACACACTCGCAGCACAGCCCCCGTTTATCACAATCGTACGAGCACGTGCAGTGTTTTAGATTTTCCTCTTTATTCGGACACGCCTTCGCTGCCATTAAGCTTCTCCGTTCAGAATCGCTTCGGTTACATCCAGAAACTTCAGCATTTCCGGTGCAGTTCCAATGGTAACACGCAAATAATCCTTAGTGCGCTCGTCACCGCCGAAATAACGGACAATGATGTTCTTTTTGCGTAACGCTTCGAACAACGGCTTCGCACCAATGCCCAGCGGCTTCACCCACAGAAAGTTTGTCTGCGATGTTCCAATCTGGAATCCGAGTTCCGAAAGTTTATCCGCAACCAGCTTACGGGTTTCAACAATGGCCGAAACATTCGCCTTCATCGTGTCCTGATCCAGAATGGCCACGCGGGCGATCTCCTGCGTCAGATAGTTCACGTTGTAGGAATCCTTAATCTTAAACATCGCGCCGATCAACTCAGCCGAACCCACGCAATAACCCAGGCGGATCCCGGCCAGCGAATAGGACTTTGAAAGCGTCCGCGCAACAATCACGCTGTCATACTTCAGCGCGAATTCCATACAGTTGTCGTCGGCAAAATCCGCATAAGCCTCATCAATCAGCGTAACGCCATCGAAGTTCTGAACAAAATGCTCCACCGTCGGCTTGTCATAAACAAAACTCGTCGGCGCATTCGGGTTCGTCAGGAAAAAGAGCGATGCAGAATAGTCATCCGGCATCTGCCAGCCAAAACCGGCATCCAGTGCCACCGGCTTTTTCTCCACATCTTCAATATCCGAAAGAATCGGATAGAGCGAATATGACGGATCAAAATAACCCACGGAACCTTCGCGCTCCACAAAGGCGCGGATACTCAGCGCCAGCACTTCATCGGAGCCGTTGCCCACAAAAACATTTTCCACCTCGCACCCATGCAGTTCCGCAATGGCTTTGCGCAGCTCAACGCAGACCGGGTCCGGATAGCGCGAAAGCACCGAGATATCGATCATTGAGAGAATATCCTGCACATCCGGCGACGGCAGATACGGATTTTCGTTCGTATTCAGTTTAACAATATCTTCGTCCTTCGGCTGTTCACCGGGCACATAGCCCTCCATCGCCTGAACGGACTTTCTAATTAAATTGCTCATAGCTATTTCTCGTTGATATATCGACGTTGCAGCTCTGCTCCGCCATGCAGTTCACTGACCAGAATAATCTTTTCCGTTCGGATATAGAGGCTGCTCTTCTGGTTGCCCCACCGGCCTTTGCCGTATTCCATCACACGGCGCTTCTCTTCGGCCCATTCCGAATCTTTATCCGTACGAACCCAGAACACATGTTCCAACTTCAGGAAACGCAGTTCACACGTTCCGTTTCCCAGAACAACCTGCTCAAATTGACCGCGGTCCGCCAGACCACTATAGCTGTTCAGCCCGTCGCCGTCTTCGCAGACTTCAACCTCGAGCCATACCTGATCCGGCAGTGATTCCGAAGAATGCTCCATGAACCCGCTCACTTATTTATCAAATCGGATGGTAGCCGAACGGGCGTGACCATCCAGTGTTTCAATACGTCCGAAGGCTTCCACCACCGGCAGCGTATCTTCCAGATCTTCTTTGGTGAACTGGATCAGACTGACCCGACGACGGAAATCCTCCACCGTCAGACCGGAAAAATAGGCTGCCGTTCCCCCTGTTGGAAGCACGTGGCTCGGGCCGGCAGCAAAATCGCCAACTGATTCGGGGGTCCACTCGCCAATAAACAACGCACCGGCATTATGAACCTGGTCCACCCATTTTTCCGGGTTCTTACAAATCAGTTCCATGTGCTCCGGCGCAAAGAGGTTGCACAGCAGCATGCCCTCTTTCATGCTTTTCACCACTGCCAGCAGCATGCCTTTTTCCAGCACCATATTCACCGGCTCCGTGCGGCTCAGTTCCTTCGCCTGCTTCAGCACTTCTTTACGAACGGCTTCCGCCTGTTTCAGGGAAGTCGTCACGAGCAGCGCTTTTTCAGAACCCGTTCCGTGCTCCGCCTGCGAAAGCAGATCAGCCGCAACATGCGCCGGATTCGCCGAGGAATCGCACAGCACCGCAATTTCGCTCGGTCCGGCCACCATATCGAGCGCGACATCGCCGTAGACCTGGCGTTTTGCGGCCGTTACATACGGGCCGCCCGGGCCGACAATTTTCCGAACCTTGGAAATCGACTTGGTTCCATAGGCCATCGCTCCGATGGCATGAACGCCGCCGATTTTATAAATTTCTGTGGCGCCGGCCAGATTCAGCGCATAAATAATGTAAGGGTTCAGCTTGCCCTCTGCATTCGCCGGAGAACAGGCCACCAGCTCCTTAACACCCGCCACCTTCGCCAGCGTCAGCGTCATCAAAGCCGTCGAAGCCAACGGAGCCGCGCCGCCCGGGATGTAAGCACCCACACGATCGAACGGCACAAACTTTTCACCCAGCATGCCGCCCTTCGGCGTATCCATCTGCCAATCTTCGCGTAGCCCGCCGATGGAAAATTCGGTAATGCGCTTATGCGCTTCCTTCGCGGCCGCTTTGAATTCATCGTCCACCACGGCATCAGCATCCGCAATTTCCTTCTCGGTCACCCGGAGTCGGCGGGTAGAAATGTTGGAGCCGTCATACAGGCGCGCGCAATCAATCACGGCCTTATCGCCCCGCTCCTTCACGTCCGCCAGAATGCGTGCGGCCGCCTCCATCGCCTTCACCTCAACCGAGGGACGCAAAAGGAAGTCATCGACCTTCTTATATTTCTTATCCGTGCCCCATTTAACAATCGGTGCAAAAGTCCTGCTCATAATAAAACCTCGTAAAATTCCAAAGGGCGCATGTTTTAAACCTTTACCTGATGCAATTCCACATCAATCCGCTCTGAAAGGAATACTTTTAAAAGCGACTGATACGGCACATCCCGCTTGTTGGCCAACAGCTTCAGCTCATCCACCATGGACTCAGGCAACCGAAGCGAAATGGTTTTAGTGGAAGGCTTCAGCTTAGGAAGAACAACCTCTTCCGCATCGGCCCAATCTACATATTCCGAAGAATCGTGCGACTGCCAAAAACGCCGCTCTTCGGCCTCACTCTTAAATGCCGGTACTTTTTTCATTTCCGATACCTCGCTTTTTCATGCTCACTCATATCACGCGCAGAAATCACTCGAATCTGATTATCGCGCACAGCAAACGCCGCAAAGAGCAACCGGTTAAAATCCGTGCGTCCGAGCACATAATACCGCGCTTCCCGCTCGGCATGCATGGAATCCCGCTTCACAATCAATGGCTGATTAAAAAAGATCTGCTCGCATTCCGTTCGGGAAACCTCGTGCTTATCCCAGCTCTTCGTGTCGTTGCCGTCATCCCACATAAATCCGGAACAATCGGCAAGTATATCCGTTGGCTTAACCATGACAAATGTATATTATGAACATACACATCTATTCAATCCATTTCTGCTACTTTCCAATGCAGAAGCGCGAGAAAATATTATCCAGCAGCTCTTCATGATATTGCCGGCCGGTCACCTGCCCCAAATGTTCCAGCGCTGACCGCAGATGTTCGGCTGCCAGCACGGCATTTTCCTCCACATTCCGGTTCAGAAAAGCGCGGGCCTGCTTGGCTTCGGTGTGGGATTGGATCAGCAAATGGCGGTGCCGTTCGGAGATCACCGCATGGGGCGGAGCCTGCAGATCGGCGCCCTTTTCAAGCGCCTCTGCCATCGCCCGTTTCAGATCTTCCACGCCGTCGCCGGAAACCAGCGAGGCTTCAACAAAACTTGAAACTTGAAATTTGAAACTTGAAAACTGGTTCCCCAGATCCACCTTATTCAGCAAAACCACACTTTTGGCCGGATCCAGCTTTTCGAGGCGGACCCGGTCCTCTTCGTGCAGCGGCTGCGACGCATCGATGAGATAAACGGAAAGGTGCGCCTCTTCCGAATGCGCTTCCGCCCGGCGGATGCCTTCGGCCTCGATATCACAATCGGTTTCCCGCAGTCCGGCGGTATCGATGATCCGCAACGGAATGCCATCGAGCACAAAGCCCTCTTCAATCGTATCGCGCGTGGTGCCGGCGGTACTGGAAACAATGGCCCGGTCAAAACCGAGCAACGCATTGAGCAACGTGGATTTACCGGCATTCGGGCGGCCCAGAATCACCACACGCGCGCCTTCGCGCAGCAGACGGCCTTCGTCCCACGTATCCAGCAGTTTATCCAATGATTGGAACGTGCGGTCGAGCAGATCCGCAATGCCGGAAAATACATCGTCCGGGAGCTCGTCCTCCACAAAATCGAGGGTTGTTTCGAGATTGGCGGCCACTTCCAGGAAGGCTTCATAGATCCCGTTAAACTGAGCACTGAGCTTTCCTTCCATCTGCTCCAGCGCAGCCGAAGCGGCGCGATCGGAGCGGGCCCGGATCAGATCAAAAATGCCCTCGGCCTGCAGCAGGTCGATACGCCCATTCAAAAAGGCACGCTTGGTAAACTCGCCCGGTTCCGCCATCCGGGCCCCGGCTTCCAGACAGCGGCGCAGAATACGGCGCATGCCTACCGCTCCGCCATGACCCTGAATTTCAACCACATCTTCGCGGGTATAGCTTTTCGGTGCCCGCATGATCAGTGCCAGACCGGTGTCGATTTCTTCGCCTTCACGATCAGTAACTTTGCCATAGGCAAACGTGCCGTGCTCGCGAACCGAAACCGGAGTTTTATCCAATGGTTGGAAGAGCGCATCGGTTATTTCCCAGACATTCGGACCGGAAATTCGCACAATGCCCACTCCGCCCTCGCCCGGTGGCGTGGCTATGGCCGCAATGGTATCTGGATTATAAAGTGACATGCGCGGCATAATATCCGTTTCCGCACCCTTGTCACGCCGAACGCGGGTGGAAAATCAGATTCAACCCTTGCACATTTCCATCGGAGTTTTATGATTTAGAGCATGCCCATTATCCGACAGGAATATCGACAGGACTTCGAGGATATCCGCGAAGTGATCGAAGAAGCATTCAACCAGCCAGACGAAGCCGATCTGGTGGAAGCGCTTCGCGACGGGGAAAAGGTGATTGTGGCACTGGTTGCCGAAGAGGAACGTGCCGTGGTCGGACATATTCTTTTTTCACATGCCTCGATCGACGGAAGCAATGCCAAAGTGGCCGGACTCGCCCCGATGGCCGTGTTGCCCGAATATCAGAATCAAGGCATTGGGACGCTGCTCGCACAGGAAGGGTTGGATGAATGCCTTTCTCAGGGCTACGACGCCGTGATTGTACTCGGCCATACTGACTATTATCCCCGTTTCGGCTTTAAACCGGCCAGCGAGTTCGGGATCCGTTCCGAATGGCAGGATCAGATTCAGGACGATGCGTTCATGGTGCTCGAGCTGCATGCCGGCGCACTGGATGGCGTCGAGGGCATCGCTCGCTATGCCGATGAGTTCAGCGAACTGATATAAAAAAAGCTCCGGCCGGAACCGGAGCTTGAGAAATTCCCAAAGGTTGGAAGATTATTCAGCTTTTTTGCCTTTTCCTTCGCCTTTCTTACCTTTCTTACCTTTTTTCTGAGGCTTTTCATCGGCTGTCAGCGTGCCGTCTTTGTTTTTATCGAGCTTATCGAATTTGGCTTCCGATTTCGCCTGATCAAACTCAGTTCCTTTTTTCTCAGCCATTTTCTTTTGCTGGGCAACAAACATTTCTTTGGTAACCGGCTTACTTTCGCCCTTACCTTTGCCTTTTTTTTCGCCTTCACCAGCCTGAACACCAACTGCAACACATGCGATGAGTGCCAATACGAACCATTTTTTCATGCTTACTCTCCAATTAAGGATACTCTCCGTTCTCAACGCTATCCAATCCCAATCATGAATCAGTGTGAGATACATGCAGATAATAACGCACATGCCGGATTTATATTGGACATCAAGCGAACAAATTTATGGCTGATAATATTTCATGGCTTCAGGCATCAGCTCGCGAATCTCCCGAACCCGGGTCGAGTCCGAAGGATGCGTGCTCAAGAATTCCGGAGGTTTCTGCCCACCGGCGGCTCCCATTCGCTGCCAGAAACCCACGGCGGCTTCCGGATTATATCCGGCCATCGCCATAAAAATAAGCCCCATATGATCGGCCTCGCTCTCATGCTCGCGGGAATAAGGGAGCACCGCCAGATACTGTGTTCCGAGCCCATATGCAGCCATAATGGCTTCGTGATATTCGCTCTCGCTACTGAACCAGGCCGTTAACATTCCGCCGCCCTGCTGAAGCATCTGATGCGAAACCCGCTCATTGCTATGCCTCGCAATGGCATGCGCCACCTCATGGCCCATTACCACGGCGACGCCGGTTTCATCCTGCGTAAACGGGAGGATCCCCGTGTAAAAAGCCACTTTCCCACCCGGCATACACCACGCATTCGGAACATCCTGCTCAATCAGATTGAACTCCCACTCGAATCCATTCACCACCTCCGGGCGGCCCTGATCGGCAAAATATTGCTCCACCGCCACCGAAATGCGCTGACCAACCCGCCGGATCATTTCGGTCTGTTGTGGGTTGGTTGAAAGCGGTCCCTCCTTGATCACTTCTTCATAACTGGCGGCGCTCTGCGGAATCAGTTGCGCATCCGAGACCAGATTCAGTTGCTTTCTTCCAGTGATTGGAACCGTGGAACAGCCTGTTGCAAAAAAAATGAGCGCGAGGACTCCGGATACCGTAATTGCTTTTTTCATGAAACTCCCTTGTTCAAACAATGCCCAGCAACATAGACTTTTAAGATGTCTAAATTCAAATCCATCTTTTTACTTCTGTTGCCGGTGGCTTGCTTCCAATCATTGGAAAGCCGGGCCCAGTACATTATTAAGGAAGGAAATGAAGATGGCGCAACCCGCACCCGAACCATTGTGGTCCCCTATGCATTCTCCAGCGAAACTCTAGGAATCGGCCTCGGCCTCGCGGGAACCTATGGACCGGAATCCCAACCGCAGACAACCTACTACAGCACGGCATACGGAACCGATAACGGCTCGTGGCTCTTCATCCTCGGAGGCCATAATATACTATTCCCGGGCGAGGAGCGTTTCAGTTTCCGTCCCTACGCCGGCATTGCCCGGCAGTCGCAAAAACGACTGTATGTGCCACCGGGAAACCCGGACTTTCCCAACGAACGGCCCGGCTCTAACGAGTCCGATGCCGATAACTATATCGAACGTGATGCCTATGAAATCACGATAAACCTGCCCATGCGGTATACCCTCCCGTGGGGGCACTTTTCCGACTCAGGTCTTCATACCTACATCACCCGCAATGGCTTGCTGAAAGAAAATCCGAGCGGCGCAGAGTCGTTTAACCCACTCGAAAGCGGACAATCAACCCTGACCTTCCGCCCTTTCTACCGAAAAGTTTTCGATAATACCGATAAAGCCGAAACCCTGTTCTTCGAACTGGGTTACGAACACGACAACCGGGATTTCATTCCAAATCCGCACCGAGGCTACATCATTAAAGTCGGCGCACAGTATGATCCGGACTGGCTTCAGAATTCCCGGGAGTGGTTGGCCGTGGAGGGGGCAATCGACACGTTTATTCCGTTGCCCGAAACCGCATGGTGCCGGCAGCAGACCCTTGCGCTTTCAGCCTGGTCTTCCTATGCCCCGACCTATGATCCCAATTCACCCGATCAAAATGGGAAACCACCCTATTTCTCCGGGCCGACCCTCGGCGGACTCTGGCGATTGCGCGGCTACCCCGCCTACCGTTTTCACGACAAAGCGGCCGTGCATTATACGGCAGAATACCGTCTCATACCGGAATGGCAGCCCTTTGGGCGGATTGATTTGCTCGATCCGCTTGCAATTCGCTGGTGGCAGATCGTCGGGCTGGTTGAAGCTGGGCGCGTGGCTCCCAGCTGGAATCCAGGAACACTGCACACCGATATGAAATACGACGTAGGAATCGGAATCCGCGGCATGTTCGATTCCGGGATCGGCCGGTTGGATCTGGTGGTGTCCGAAGAAGGCGTGTCCTTTGTGGCCATGTTTGGACAGGCCTTCTAAACCTGCCCAGTTACCACTGAAATGAAAAACGGGCGAAGATTCCCGGCATAATGAGTCCGAAACCGGTCTCAAGTCCGACAGCCCCTTCTTCCTCCTCTTCACTTGCGAGGTTCAGCCAACCGGAAGCACGCAAACGCGCACCGGCAAAACACTGCACATCGTTCCCCCAGATCGTTTTGGAATAGGTGTAGCCCAGCCGACCATCGAGCGCCCCCGCAAACAAAAGGGGATTCGAATTAAAGTCATAGCCCTGATTTTCAATAATCCGGCGGGATTCATCTTTGGAATAGCTGAGCCATCCCATTCCGAGCGAGCCCTCCAGCGCCCAGGCCCAGGCACCGCCTTCCTTGAATGAATTCAGCAACTTGCACGCATGATCATACCCCAGACTCAACGAAAGAGTTCGGGCCCGTGCATCTTCATCAAAAATCGCAAAGGCCACCGCTTCATTGTTAAAGGTAAGGATGGTCGGCAGGGTCAGATCCTCATAAATCAGCCCCACCGCAAATCCATCGTAGGTGTTGCATTCAATCCCGATCCGGTTCCATTCGGTATCGACCGGATACACAACGGGGTTGCCAAACTGATCTTCAGTCGAAGCCTCGCCTTCCACCCATCCGCTTTCGGCAAAAAGACTCCACCAGGCACCTGCTCCCGGATTGATCCGCGAGACCTGGCCCATCAGATTGCGGATTTGATCCGGATCATCAAGAGAGGTGGTGTAATCGAGTGCAAAAATCCAGCTCTTAGCCCGAACCGTGGTTTCGAATATGGTGGCGAACACCGGCTCGATGTCATAGCGGGTATCATACGATCCGCTTTTGCTGAACGGCTCCCAATACAACAATCCGAATTCGGCACTCGCACGAAAACGCGCCGGAATCCAGTTCGTTGGAACATCCGTTAAGGAAAACGGACTGTATGATCCGCCGGATACCCCTTCTTGCACCTCCGTATCATCATCGTCATCAGAATTGCTGTACGTGTAACTTGATGCTTTGGAGTCCGAATCAGAACTGCTGGAGCGGGTTTTCGTTGAAGGCCCCAGATAGGTCGCACTGCGGGCAGGCAGAACTGAAGCTATCGTGCACAAAAAGCATATAGCCAACCAACCTCGATTATTTCCACCCATATCCACCACAACTCAATGTACATTAAAAGATGCCGGAAAGATACAAAGTACAAGCTGTTTAAAAAAGAACAACAAGCGCTCTTTGTGACATAACGCAAAAAAACGGGGCCCGATCGGAACCCCGTTTTCATAATGCAGCGTTGTTGAATGAATTAATCCAACGTGTTCACCAGCAGGCCGGAACGCAGCTTCGGCTCAAACCAGGTGCTCTTCGGCGGCATCAGCATGCCCGCGTCGGCCACGGAAAAAAGTTGATCCATAGAGGTCGGATACATGGAGAATGCCACAACCGCGCGGCCTCCATCCACCCACTTCTCCAGCTCTTCGGTGCCCTTGATTCCTCCGATAAAGTCAATGTCATTACTTTCGCGCGGATCGGCAATGTTCAGGATCGGAGCCAGCACATCATTCTGCAGAATGCTCACGTCCAATGCCGCAACCGGGTCTTTTGCTTCCGGCATCCACAGCGGAGTCAGCGTGCTCCACGCTCCCTTGAAATACATGCAGATCTCACCGGCTTTCCGGGGTTTGGAAACTCCATTGGCCTCAATGGTGAACTGTTCTTCCATGGCCTGTAAAAATTCTTCTTCCGTGCCCGGCAGTGACAGCACCACCCGGTTATAGGCAAGAATTTTGAGTTCGCTTTCCGGGAACATGACGGCGAGGAAATAGTTATAGGGCTCTGTACCGGTATGATTCGGGTTGGCATCGCGGCGTTTTGCACCGATTTTCGCCGCAGAAGCGGAGCGATGATGCCCGTCGGCAACGTAAGTGGCCGGAATTTCACCGAATGCTTCTTCGAGCACAGCCGCATCTTCAAATTTCCAAACCGTGTGGATTACACCGTCTTCGGCCGTAAATTTATAAAGCGGCTCCGTACCTTTAGTCGCATCGACGACAGCATTGATCTTATCACTATCGCGGTAGGCCAGAAATACCGGACCGGTATTGGCATTCTGCGTATCCACATAACGAATGCGGTCTTCTTCTTTCACCCGGCGGGTTTTTTCGTGGATCTTGATTTTGCCTTCTTCATAATCTTCAAAGTGGCAGGTGGCCACAATACCGAACTGGAGATGCTCGCCCATCTGTTGGGAGTAGAGATAAATGGTGGGCTTCTCTTCACGGATCAGTATGCCTTCATTCTTGAAATGTTCGATATTCGCTTTGGCCTGAGCATATACTTCATCGCTATATGGATTTGTGCCTTCCGGCAGGTCAATCTCTGCCCGCACCACATGTAGAAAACTCTCAGGATTACCGGCCGCCAGTGCAGCAGCGCCTTTCGTATCGACAACATCGTATGGAACCGATGCCACACTTTCAGCTTTACCTTCCGCCGGGCGCCACGCCTTGAATGCTTTTACTCTCATGATAGAATTTATCTCCGTTCTTTAAATTAAAGGGGCGCACCTTAATGCGCACCCCACGGCTTGTCAAAATCCGCTTTGTTAAAATCCCGGGAGATGTACGGGCTGACCGGTGCGGAATCGAACAGAAACACGTGTCTTAAAAAGTATTTCAATAATGGCATAACACGTGCTTATTTATACGCATTATGTACACGAAAGAAACTGCCATCCATAACAGCTGCGTATCAAACGACAAAATCGCCTCTTCAAAGGGGGCGGATACCGCATCTTCAATGTCGCTGATTGAAGGCAGAGTCGAGTCAACCAGTGCCTCCGGGCAATTTCTGGATTCCAGAAGTCATGAGATTCGAACGGCTCTGAACGGAATCGTCGGAATGGCGCAATTGCTCTCTGATGCAAAACTAAACCTGGAACAGCAGATTTGCGTCGATACCATTCTTCAATCCTCTTCAGGATTACTGAAAACAATAAATGAAGTACTGGATATTTCCCGGCTTGAAACCGGAAAAATGGAAATCAGCGAAACCACCACCGATCCGCACTCTATATGCGACCGGTTGGTGCACGCGTTCCGTCCAATCGCGCAGCAAAAAGGATTGGTACTTAAGTGTGAATGCCAGAACAATGTGCCCCTCTCTATCATGTGCGATCAGGCTCTACTGGAAAGACTCATAGGCTCCATGCTGACCGCGGCAATCGTAAATACCCATCAAGGCGCTGTTATACTAAGCATCGAATGCATTAGAAAAAGCCTGAAGGGTGCTGAACTCGCTTTTCATGTGATCGATACGGATTCAGAAACCAACCTCGGACCGCTGGCCGATGCGCTCGAACGATCCGTTTCCTCAGATCCCGCAAGCTTCCTGCAACTTCAGTCTTGTTTAGGCATGGACCTCGCAGTCTGCAAACAACTCATCGGGCTGATGGGCGGAACTCTCGGGGTCGTCTGCCAACCGGAAAAGGGCTGTACACTCACCGCCACGCTCACCCTGCGTCAGGCAAACAATCCGGCACCTTTCAATTTTTCCGGCATGAATAACCGGAAAATATCCCGTCCGAACACCCGGATTCTGATCGCTGAAGACAACAAACTGAATCAACGGGCAGTCCTCTCCATTTTACAAAAAGCCGGCTGTGTGGTGGAGGCAGTAAACAACGGAGAAGAGGCCGTTCAGAAATGCCGGGCACAACAATATGACGCCATTCTTATGGACTGCCAGATGCCGGTTATGGATGGATTCGAAGCCACGACGCTCATCCGGGCGCTGGACGGCCCCTCTTCCAAAACACCGATTATTGCGCTCACGGCCAACGCCATGAAGGGAGACAAATTGAAATGTCTGGAGATGGGAATGGATGATTACCTATCCAAACCCATCGAACGGCAGGACCTGATTGACACCCTTAACCGACGCGTGCGCTCAAACTGATTATTCCCCTTCAGGCTTGGGGGCACGGGACATGAGGTCCATCACCGCCGTGCGCGGATTTTTCCCCTCGTGCACCACGGCATTAACCTGCTCGGTAATCGGCACCGGAACCCCGAGATCCCCCGCAAGTTCTTTAGCTGCCTGACAGTTCCATACGCCTTCGGCCACCATTTTCATGGAGCCCATAATGTCTGCCAGCGTCTCCCCCTTGCCCAACCGCTCGCCGACGCCGCGGTTACGGCTGTGCCGGCTCATGCAGGTAACCATCAGATCGCCGATGCCGCTCAGGCCCATAAAGGTTTCCGGCTTGGCCCCCAGCGCAGCCCCCAGACGGGTGATCTCCGCAATGCCGCGTGTCATCAGGGCGGCCTTCGTGTTATCACCGAATCCAAGCCCGTCGGAAATACCGGCCGCAACGGCGATTACATTCTTCAGCGCGCCGCCCAGTTCAACACCCACCACATCGTCCAGCGTGTAAACCCGGAATGCATCGTTCCCGAATATCGCCTGAATCCGCTCAGCTTCTGAATGCTTCTTCGCCGCAATCGCTACGGCACAGGGTACGCCACGGGCCACCTCTTCGGCGTGGCTGGGCCCGGAAAGTACGGCCACGGAACGGCCGAGAATGGCTTCCGCGGTTTCGCTCATGCGCTCATGAGAGGTTTCGTCCAATCCTTTTGTTGCGCTGACGATCAGCATATCGGAAGTAATGAACGGTTTAAAAGCTTCCACAGTGGGCTTATAGAAGCGCGACGGAACAACCAGTACCACCAGTTCGGTTCCCTCAACCGCAGTTGCATGATCCGAGGTCCACTTTAAAGAAGCCGGAATTCCAACGCCTGGAAGATAGGTTTTATTTTCGCCGGAACTTTTAATCTCCTCAAGATATTCAGGAAAGGGCCCCCAGACGGTGGTGTCGTGTCCGTTGCGGTCGAGCACCATGGCCAGCGCCGTGCCCCATCCGCCATCTCCAATAACTGTTACCTTCATGCAGCGGGCTCCTTCTTTTTACCAAATCGGTTTTCTGTACCATTCATCAGGCGCTTAATGTTTGCGCGGTGCAGCCAAATCACCAAAAAGGACATAATCGAAATAGCAACCTTTACCACCAGAACCTTGTCGCCTTCAAACCAGACGGCAATCCCCACGGCAATCGCTGCGAGAATGGATGCCAACGAAACATAGCGGGAGGTGACTACGGTGATGATAAAAACGAAAAGGCCGACACCGATCGCCACCGGCGCAACGCCCAGCAACATACCGGCACTCGTGGCAACGCCTTTACCGCCTTTGAATTTAAGATAGATCGGGAAGGTATGCCCAATAATTGCCATAAACCCGAAAAGTACGCCATAAACCGGCTCAACATTTCCAAACATTGGAAAAAAGAAAGCTGGAATGAACCCCTTCAGCGCATCCAGGATCATGGTAAAAACACCCCAGCTTTTTCCTACCACACGAAATACATTGGTGGCGCCGATATTTCCACTTCCATGTTCGCGGATATTTACTCCGCGCGATTTAGCAACCAACAGCCCGAACGGAATGGCCCCGAACAGATACGCAAGAATCGTTAATAATGTAATCGTCATAAATTGTATCGGCTATTCTCCTAACAGCCATTTCCCCAGATTTTTGAGTTCCTTTTTGAGCTCTTCGTTTTCCCCGATCTCTTTCACTTCTTCACCAAGCATATCAATAAGAGTATCGGTACTGATCGGAGCGGGTTGGTTTGTAGCGGAAGGCTCGCCGTCTGCCAAATCCTTTAAAACTTTCTTTAGGGTCTCGTTTTCCCCGATATCGGAAACCTCTTTGCCCAGCGCTTCCACGGCGGCGTCCATCACAGAGGGTTGAGCTTCCGACTTCCCTGACTGTTTTTCGACCTGCCCTCGAATCCATGCATCGAACAGCGATCCTGTATTGCTGCCAATCGCCGACATCAGCGCCTGTTGGAAATCCACGACGGGTTTATCCAATGTGCCTGCAACCGGAATCATCAGCTCCAGCTGATCAATCGTTCCTATTCCGCCAAGCTTCCGCGAAAGCTTTTCCTCCAACTCCACCTCTGTCAGCGAAATCCTGAGTTGCGACTTTTCAAACCGGTTTTCGCGGCACGAGAATTGCGGTTCAATACCAAACGGAGCCGTGCGAATCCCGGCGCGTTTGTAGAGCGACTCCAGCGAGCGAGGATCAATCTCCATCACCCGGCCTGTCAGATCGAACGACCAGACTTCCGTGTCGCGGATTGGCGCAAGCCGCAGGCTCAAATCGGTTTGGTAGCTGTTATGATCATTGCCCAGCGCCCCGATAATCCTTGCGGCGCCCCATTTTGCGTCGGGGCCGGATACGGTTGAAAGATCAACAGCCTTCACATCCAGACTCAAGGCAATATCGAGTTCATCCAGATTGAAGTCCAGGTAGCGCACGGTGGCAGTGCACTGCATACGCTCGAATAAAAGCTCGGGCAGGGGTTTCGGTTGCTCGACAGGAACCGGTTTTCCCGGGGTTGGAATCGGTTCCGGAGGAAACTTTCCAGGCTCTGGAACCGGCCCGGGCTCAACCGGCTTACCCGGCGGGAGCTTTTCCTCCAGCTTATTAAAATTGATCTCACCGGACTGATTGCGGATCACATTGACCAACGCATTTTCCATTTCCACACGTTTAACGATCAGCGGATTTTGCAATAGAAGAGATTTCACATCGACCGAAACCTCAATTCGGTCGACCGATGCCATATTTTCGAGAACAAATCCTTCGGGATTGAGCACCGCGACATCATTAAGAAAGAGCTTCCCGGCAGCGACATTTATGGATAGCCGACCGACTTTAGCATTCAACCCCGTCTCCTGTTTCAGCCGGGGAAGCACCACATCGCGCATCGCCTGAGTCAGACCATAAAGCATGACCAAATGAAATACCGTCAGGATTACCCCCCCTAACGTTAATACCGAACCAATTACTTTAAACATCGTTTTCATATCGCGGCGGGAACATACAACAGATACGAATTTTAACCACGCGGAAACTTCACAAACCAAGAGCGATCGCAAGCAATTCACGGGCAAGTTGGTTCTCCTGCGGCACCAAGCTCAAGGTTTCATGCACTTTCTCAACGTAGCCCCGGGCGGTCAGCTTGCGTAAATGACGATAAAGTGCCTGTGGAGAAATCCGGGTCTGAATCGAAAGTTGCACTTCATCGCATGGTCCCTCATTCAGTGCCCTGACGATGTCTATTCGCCGCGGGTGCGTGAACGCAGTCATATGATACGCAACGAGATCTAAAGGCATAAATCCATCGTAGCAGGCTCTCATCATCTTCAGAAAACGGTCGGCATGTTCAACCTCCGGGTTAGCTTCCGGACGATAGAACACATATTTTTTCCGCCGCTCGGCAAGAATCAGACCTCGTGTATTCAATGCACGCAAACAGGTGCTCGCGGCCGACTCAGAGAGCCCGACAGCATCACCCAGTTGACTTACACTCGACTCTCCCACTTGCAGCAGCTTCCACAACAGCAGGAGCCTTTTATTATTCGAAAGGGCTCGGCACGTCCGCCAAACCGTAGGGTGTAGAGATTCCATATACAGCTCCTTTATTCACACATTTAAAGGTGTGAAATTACTAATAGCACCTGAATTAAGCAATGAATACTATTTCACACATTTAAATGTGTGAAAATATATAATTCACTCATGCTTTCCTTCAAAACGCACATTGCACCCCGCATTCGATATCACTACCTTTGACTTCATGGGATTGTTCGATAAAAAATTTACAATTGTAGTGGCCTGCAAAGCAAACATAACGCGCAGCGCCTATCTCGACGGATACATGAAACAGTACTTGAAAGAGCACTATCCGTATGCCCGGAAGAAAGTACGGGTCCTGTCCGCCGGCGTGCGGGCCCGTGGCGGCAGCTCGGCGAACTCAGTTGTTAAACATGTTGCCCGCATCAACGGTTTCAGCTTAGGCGGACACAGCTCCGACAAATTCACCGCAAAACTGGTTAAGAATGCGGATGTCATTCTCGTAATGGAGCAATGGCAGAAAGACGAACTGGTCCAGCGCTACCCAAAGGCTGAAAATAAAATTTTCCGCATGATGGAATATCTCCAGAGCGGAGAACCCGAAGATATTCGCGACATTCCAGACCCCACCGGACAAAACACGGCCGACTTTGAAGAATTTATTGATGTAGCCCATTATGAGGTCGACCGGATATTCCGCGAGCTCAGCCGCGAAGGCATAATTTAAATTCAACGGGAACCTGCTTCAGAGGTCCATAGAAAGAGTTTGCGGGAAGTCGTGCTGAACGGTAGATTTTCCCGACTTTTTATATTATGGAGATCTCTATGACACGTATGATGCGCGCCGGCTTGTTGGTTTGTTCTGTTTTTCTCGTATATGCCCCCCTTTCCGCAAAGGAATTTCTGAAGCTCGAAATCATCAAAGCTCAGGCACAGGAAGCAACCATTCAAAAATATCCAAATTCCGACGAAGTTTTGCTGGATGATTTTATCCAGATGGAATATCAGCCGGATGGCTCGTACGACTCCTGGGACGACACAGCTATCAAAGTCCTCACCGAAAAGGGAAAACGCGATCAGCGCACGATGACCCTTGGCTTTGATGTAGCCTATGGAACCAACTATTTTGATCTGGTTCAGCTGATCAAGCCCGATGGTAGCGTGGTTGATATTGATGCCGAAGCCAACAGCAAGGTCATGGTCGATTCCAGCCAGATGAGCGCCAACATATATAATCCTAACAACAAACAGGTTACTCTGTCTATCCCTGGTCTGGAGGTGGGCGACACCGTTCGTTACATCATTCACCGCAAGCGCCACAAGGCGGTTGTGCCGGGAACGTTCAGCGAATACCAAACCTTCGAAGGCAGCACGCCTTATGAGCACATGACTTTCCAGGTGATTGCCCCGAAAGAACGTCCTCTGGTGAAAATTGCATTGAAAGATGAAATCCCCGGCACCGTGACTTTTCATGAGGAAAAGACGGAGCAGAGCGACACCATTGTCTACACCTGGAATGTGCAGGATGTCCCGCGCATGTTCAACGAACCGGATATGCCGACCCCATACACGGTGGTGCAGCGCCTGTTGATCAGTACAATGGAAAACTGGGAAGACCTTTCCAGGTGGTACTGGGACCTCTGCCTGCCGCGACTGGAACCCTCTCCGGAAATGGAAACCAAAGCCAACGAGCTGGTGAAGGGAGCCACCAACACACTCGATAAAATCAACGCGGTCTTTAATTTTGTTTCGCAGGACATTCGCTACATGGGCATTACTACCGAAGACGAAGCCCCCGGCTATGAGCCCCACGATGCCAGCATGACCTTCTCCAATCGTTACGGCGTCTGTCGCGATAAGGCAGCTCTGCTCGCCTCCATGCTCCGTATCGTGGATGTGGAAGCCTTTCCGGTCATCATCATGTCCGGCCCCAAAAAAGATGAAGAGGTTCCTCAACCCTTCTTCAACCATGCCGTCACAGCGGCACTCGGCGATGACGGAGAATATATCCTGATGGACTCCACCGATGAGAATACCAAGGACATCTTTCCCTCCTACCTGCAGAACATGAGCTACATCGTCGCCCGCCCGGAAGGCGAAACATTGCTCACGTCCCCGATCATTCCCGCCGAAGACAACCTGCTCCAAATCACCTCCCGGGGAGCACTCGATAAAGCCGGCAATCTGGAGGCCGAGAGCTCGCTGGTGTTCGAGGGTATTAACGATACGGTCTATCGTGGATACTTCTCAAAAATAAAACCGGAAGAGCGCCGCCGCTTCTTCGAAGGCCACATCAAACGCTCCATGCCCACCGCGGAGCTCCAAACATTGGAAATTCTTCCGGAAGAGCTGCGCGACACCTCCCGGCCCCTGACCATCAACCTCTCTTATTCCGCAGACAATCTGCTGATCGAAGGCGATAAGAACAAAATGCTGGTTCTTCCAAAGCTTGGAAGTTCGCTTGGCTATGCGAACTTCCTCATCGGCCAAACCGGACTGGAAAAACGGAAATATCCCCTTTTCACCCGCATGACAGCAGGAATCCGCGAAACACTCGAACTCAATATTCCGGACGATATCGGATCGCTCAACATTCCGGACTACCGCGCAATCGATTCTGAAGAGCTGTCGTGGAATATGCAGGTAACCCAGAACGGCGCTCAGCTGACCGCCACAAACACCTTTCTCCTGAATGCGGTGGAGTTCACTCCGGAGCAATACCTTGTGCTGAAAGATAACCTGAAGGAAATTGAATATAACCTGCGTAAAAAACTGATTCTTGACCTCCCGGAACCGGGCAGCCACATCAAACCGGACGTCCGGATTCTCTCCCGTGACACGCGCATTGAACTGGAAAGCGCCGGCACATGGAAAGAAACCCAGCGGTCGCAGGTGGAAATCCTCACCTATGGAGGAAAAAAGAGTAACTCCGAAATCAAACTGGCCTACAACCCGGTCTGGCAGAACATTAAACTCACCACGGCCAAAGTCACCCATCCCGACGGAACGGTTAAAGAGCTGGGAGAGGACGAGTTGAATATTATGGATGCAAGCTGGGTATCCTCCGCCCCCCGCTATCCCGCCGAAAAATTACTGGTCGCCAACCTGCCCGGTGTCGAGATCGGAAGCGTACTGGAATACGAGTTTATTTCGTCCGTCGAAGGCAAGCCGTTCTTCTCAACGGCTCAATACTTCAACGGGCACGAACCGGTCGACCGCAAAAACGTCACCATTTCTGCGCCGGCATCGCTCGAACTGAACATCCGAAACACAGGCATCAAGGAAAACCGCACGGAAAGCGAGGGAACCGTCTCCTATTCCTGGCACGCAGCAAATCAGCCCGCCGTTGAGAAAGAAGAAGCCCTGCCCCCGTGGTACACCTTCAACCCGACCGTCTTCATTTCCTCCAGCGATTGGAAAACCTATGGAAACGCCGTCCGTAATGCCTTGCTGACCGCAACTGAAGACCAGCCCGCAACAGAACAACTGGCCGAAGAACTGACCGCCGATGTGAAAGGCGAAACGGCCAAAGCCATTGCCATCCGCGACTGGTTGGCCATGAATGTTCGTCAGGCCGGTCCCGGTCTCACCAGCCTGCCGCTCTCCGCCATCTCCAACGCAGACATCACGCTCAGCGACCGCTACGGAAACAACCCGGACCGTATGATTCTTCTGTACACCCTGCTCAAGGCATCCGGCTTCGATCCGGAATTCATACTCTCCGGTGGCATCTCCATGATTCCGGAGGCCGCGGAACCCAAGCTCGCCGTCCCATCCCGACGGGCCTTCAACTCGGTATTGGTCAAAGTCGAAGTGGATGGCGAAACGCTCTTCATGAGCGGGTCGTCGCAATATGCCGAACTTGGAACTTCGGCTTATGACCGTCGCGTCCAATTGGATCTCGACGATGGAGCCATCAGCAAAATCAAGGTGGATTCAGAAAAAGAAGACCGTTCGCACACGATTCATGAAATCAGCATCTCTGCCAACGGGCAGGCCGGGCTGACTCAGATCGCAACCGTTCAGGGAACCGCCTTCGCCGGCTTCCACCAGCGCTATGCGGAAATCACCCCGGAAAACCTCCGTCGCCATTACCTTGAAATCGTCAGCGGAATTTCCCAATCGGCCAGAGCGGCCTCGGACCTGATCACCGACTATGCCGACTATCCCGGCAAAATCGAATACTCCGTGGTGGCCGATCGTTATGCCGTACAGGACGGAGAATATCTTTACTTCGTTGTCCCGGGAGGACTGGGAAATCTTCTATCCTATCGCTCCAACGAACGCACCCTGCCGCTGGCATGGAACAACTATGTGGATACGATCTCCGAATACAACATCATCCTGCCCGATGGCTTTGAACCGGTCATTATGCCGAAAGCGTTCTCCTGGCAGGCACCGCACGGAGCCGGCATGGTTGAGATTGCGGTCGAATATTCCAAACGGGCCAATGCGATCCGAATGGTGCAGATCGCCGACCTCAAACCGGCCCTGATTCCGGCCGAAGAATTCCCCGCCATCATCGAAGCCTCCAGAAAACTCGCCCACCCGGACATGCGTACCATTCTGCTGAAAAAGACCAGATAGGCCGTAAGGTTTCCGGAATTTGCCCGAACGTTTCTTATTACAAGGAGAAAACGTATGAATGCATTATGGGTAGTTGCTGCAGCCGCGCTGGCTGTTCCGGCAATGAGTGTTGCGTATGAAAAGGCCTTCAAATCAACCGATGCGGGTACGATCGAGATCAAAGAGATTCCGGAACGAACATTGATCGTGGCCCGGCGGGGCGAGAGCTATTTCGAAGAAAACAATGCCCTTTTCGGTCAGCTGTTCCGCTACATCAAAGACAACGATGTTTCAATGACCGTGCCTGTTAAAGCAGATATCGACCCCGGAAATATGTATTTCTATGTCGGGTCAAAAGATCTGGCCAAAGACCTCCGGGACACCGATTCTGTGAAAGTCGTGGTGGAACCGGTCAGACAAGTGCTCAGCATTGGTGTTCGGGGCGGATATTCCGAAAACAACTTCAGAAAGGCCCGCGAGAAGCTGTTCGAACAGCTCGATGCTTCCAAAGACTGGAAAGTAACCGGCGAAGCCTATGCCATTTTCTGGAACGGGCCTTATGTTCCGTCGTTCATGAAAAAGTTTGAAGTACACGTGCCCATTGTACCGGCAGTGGATGATAAGGAAGAATAGAATATATGAGACTACATTGGCTGCAGCATGTTGAGTTCGAGGGACTCGGCTTCATCGAAGACTGGGCGGTGGAGCAGGGATTCGCGATCACCTGCACACGGCTCTATGAAAATGATGATTTCCCCGAACTGGACGACTTTGACTGGTTGATCGTCATGGGCGGCCCGATGGGCATCTTTGATTACAACGATTATCCGTGGCTCACTGAAGAAAAGGAATTCATTGAGTTGGCGATCGACGAGGAAAAAACCGTTCTCGGCATCTGCCTCGGCGCTCAGCTGATGGCTGATGTACTCGGTGCGAAGGTTTACCCCGGCCCGCAAAAAGAGATCGGCTGGTTCCCCATCCACCGCTCGGCAGACGCTCCCGCTCTGATTCCGGAAGAGCTTACGGTATTCCATTGGCACGGCGACACCTTTGAGACTCCCGATAATGCCGTGCCATTAGCAACCAGCAATCCGGGAATCAACCAGGGCTTTGTCTATAACGATCGAGCGGTTGCCCTTCAGTTTCATATGGAAACCACGCCCGAAAGCATGGCCTCTCTCATTGAAAATTGCGGCCACGAGCTGGTTGATGCGCCCTTCGTCCAGAGCGAAGAAGAGCTGAAAGCCGGACTTCCAAACATTGGAACCGTGAATGCCGCGATGAAACAGCTGCTCGATGCATTGATCTGATTCCGGCGTCCACAATCAGCCGCCCTGCTCCGTCTCACTAGTACCAGTGATACTGACAAATAGTAATTGGGGACGGGGACGGTTGAACATGACGTGGAAAAAAACATTTGCACTCCTTATGGCGGTGTGCGCGGCCGGAATCTCGCAAAACGGGTATTCGGCAGATACGGTTCTCAGCACAACGTTACCGACCGGTCTTCAGCCGCAGGCGGCCGAATTGCTACTGAATGCCGGCATTAAAGAAGTGGCATTCATTAAACGCTTCACCCTCAATGCCAATCATGTCTACACCGAATATGTAAACAGCAAATGGCTGCCCGGAGGAAACCTCTGCATCCTGAATCTGGAAACAGGTCTGGTGCGCGATCTGGTTCCCGAATTAAACAACGGCGTATTCAACCGGTTCGATATTTCGTTCGATGCGCAGAAAGTGGTGTTCGACTACAAGAACAGCAACGACAAGGGATACCGCATCTTTGAAGTCAATATCGACGGAACCGGCTTACGGCAATTAACCTTTCCTGAACCCGACGAACAGGAACTCATCGCCAAATACGGAAGCAAGCGCTATCACCACGGCACCGACGATCTGCACCCCTGCTACCTGCCGGATGGCGGCATTGTCTTTGCAACCACGCGCTGTCAGTATTCCATACTCTGCAACTCCTCCGACGTTTTCACCACGAAGATCCTCTACCGGATGGATGGCGACGGAAACAACATGCGGCCGCTGAGTAACAGTGCGGTGAGCGAAGCTTCACCGGTGGTAATGCCGGATGGCCGAATCCTCTACCACCGATGGGAATATGTGGATAAGGCCGCCGGAAACCTGAAGTGCCTATGGGCCATGAAGCCCGACGGTTCTGCTTCTGTGGAGGTCTACGGAAACACGATTACGCATCCCGAAACCATGATTTACCCCCGCCCCGTCCCGGGTGCTCCCAACAAAATCTGTATGCTCGGGGCCACTCATTGGGGGCCGAATAATGCGCTGGGCACCGTCATTGTCGTGGATACCGCGAAAAATATCCGCTCCACCGATGCCATGGAGTTCATCACCAAAGATGTCAACGCCCTGGGCCATGCCGGGTTCTATTTCAAAGATGAAAATGACCAATGGAAAGTGGACAAGACGGGCCTTCCCGGCCGCCTGTTCAAAGACCCGTTCCCCGTCTCGGAAAACCTGTTCATTGTTTCGCATAAACCTAAAGGGCTTCGCTGGGATGATCCCGTTGGCTACGATCTCACGCTGCTCGATGAAAACGGAGCGGGAACCGTCCTCTACCGCGATTCCGAAATCTCCTGCTGGCACCCCTTTCCGCTGGTATCGCGCCAAAAGCCCCCCGTACTGGGCGGCGACCTTGAGCTGGAGAAAGACACAGCCACCTGCGTGGTCACCGATGTCTATGAGGGCATGAATGGTGTTGAGTCGGAGACCATCCGGTTCCTACGTATCATAGAACAGGTTCCCCGCCCGTGGGCAGCGCGAAATACCTGGTTCAAAAAGGACCGCGACGGCATGGCGCACACAGCGCTGGGATACGGAATTCTCGGGCTGAAAGTACAGCACGGTATTGTTCCGGTTGAGACCGATGGATCCGCCAGCTTCACCGTTCCCGCAAACCGGAACATCTATTTCCAGGCCTTGGATAAAAATCTGATGGCCGTCCAGACCGAACGCACCTATGTGAATTATATGCCCGGCGAAACCCGTAGTTGCGTCGGCTGTCATGAAATGCCCAACAGCGCCCCGGTGAGCCGGGGCATGCCCCTCGCCCTTGGCAGGCCGCCTTCGACACCGGCCGCACAACCGGGCGAAACCTCTGCTCAGAAGGTGTTCGACTATGCCCGCCAGATCCAGCCGATCTGGGATGAGCATTGCATCGAATGTCATGGCATAACGGATCCGAAAGGCGGACTGAACCTAACGGGCGCCCCGGAGGGCATTTACAGCGTTTCCTACAATAATCTTCTGAAACGACCGAAAGGAAAAAGTAATCTGATCGGGAACAACAAGCTCCTGAACGAAAATGCCGGATCGGCCAATATTGAATACCTGCCGCCCTATTCCACCGGTTCAACCACCAGTCTGCTGTTGGCCATCCACGCAAGGGGCCGGTTTGAACCCCGCGACCCTCAAGTGGCCGCACTGGCCCGGAAGCACGCCATGTGGCATAGAAACGTTGTGCTTTCGGATGACGAGTTCTATCGCATTGCCAACTGGATCGATGCCAAATGTCAGTTTCACCCCTCTTATTGGGGTCGTAAAAATGCTGAGTTTTCGGAACACCCCAATTTCCGGCCCGAAGTAACTTTCGCCGAAGCCACCAGTCGGAGTATCCCGGCAAAAATTGCGGCGAACGAAACATCAGAATAGTCCGCCAATGCTCCGTCATCGCAGCCCGATGTAAAGCCCGCTCAACCGCTGCGGCAACAGAGTGCCGCCCTCCAATCCCACCCATCTGGAGGGCGGATCTCCGCCATCCCCCAGATCATCCTTGACGCTTTGCGGCGCTCATGTCATATATGTCATCTTTATTAACTAATTAAGGGAATGCCATGGAAGAGTCGTCTGTAGAAAGCAACCGGGAGTTAATCAACAACGCCCGCAAAGAAGGTAAAGGCGCCATGCTGAAGGCCTTTGTAAAGCTGTCGGGCCCCGGCTGGCTGCAAAGCGCCATTACTCTCGGCGGAGGATCATTGGCCAATGCGCTGTATCTCGGCGTTCTGGGAGGCCTTGCTTTCCTCTGGCTCCAGCCCATCGCCATGATTCTGGGCGTGGTCATGCTGAGCGCCATCGGCTATGTGACCCTCTCCACCGGCGAAAAACCCTTTGCCGCCATTAAAAACCACGTAAACCCCGTGCTCGCCTGGGGCTGGATCATCGCCACACTGCTGGCAAACTGCGTGTGGTCCATGCCGCAATTCAACCTGGCCACCGCCGCCATTCGCCAAAACCTCATGCCCGGCACATTCGGCGAAGGGGCCATGTCGGCAGGAGCATCGCAGACCATTATCTGCCTGGTCATTGCCGCCATCGCCGTCACCTTTATCTGGTCCTACGATAGTGGCAGCAAAGGCGTTAAAATCTTTGACTGGATGCTCAAAGCCGTGGTCGGCATGGTGGTTATCTCCTTCTTCGGAGTCGTGGTTAAAATGGCCGGCACCGGAGACGGCCTCCCCTGGAAGCAGATCTTTTCCGGCTTTGTGCCCAACCTTTCGCTGCTCTCCCAGCCGGCCGCCTCTTTCGATGGCGAGCTCGCGGCCGTGGCCGCAAATATGCGCGATTTCTGGACCGGCCTGATCGTTGCCCAGCAGCGCGACGTGATGATCGGAGCCGCCGCCTCGGCCGTCGGCATCAACATGACCTTCCTGCTGCCCTACTCCATGCTGAAGCGCGGCTGGGACAAAGATTTCCGCGGCATGGCCATCTTCGACCTCAGCACCGGCCTTTTCATCCCCTTCCTGCTGGTCACCAGCTGCATCGTGATTGTGGCCTCCACCCAGTTCCATGTAAAACCGGCTCCCGGCCTGCTTGGAGAAAAGGATGCGAACGGACAGGTGATCCAACCGGCCGGCGGCCTGCTGACCCAATACAAAGGGCTGGCCACCAAACGCCTCGCACAGGAACATGGAGCGGAAGCAATTTCCGCCCTCTCCGCAGACAAGCTCGATGAAATGATTGCAGCGCTGCCCCTGGCAGACCGCCGTATGTCCGCCATGCTTGTTAAGCGCGATGCCGGCCAGCTGGCGCAGAGCCTCGCACCGCTCACGGGAAAAACCGTGGCCAACGCCATCTTTGGATTCGGAGTCGCCGGCATGGCCGTCTCGACCATCATCGTGCTCATGCTCATCAACGGCTTTGTGATCTGCGAAATCGCCAACAAACCCATGCATGGCCTCACCTACAAGCTCGGCGCCATGATGCCCTTGATCGGCATCATCGGACCGTTTGTCTGGGGACAGGCCAAGGCGCGGTTCTGGCTCGCGGTACCGACCTCCGTCTTCGGCATGGTGCTGTTGCCTATCGCCTATTTCTCGTTCTTCCTGCTTATGAACTCCAAGAGTTTACTTGGGAATAACATGCCGACCGGCGGAAAGCGTATTGCCTGGAATACTGCCATGCTCGTTGCGGCCGGCCTGGCATCGTTCGGCAGTTTCTACGCCCTGTGGGCAAAACTTCAATGGACCGGCATCTGGATTCTCGTCGGCTTCATTACCCTCGCGGTCGTGGTTCATTTCACCCGGAAGAAAACGGCCTAGCGCCAAACAGGAACAAGCTATGAAATTCGGAATCATCGGACTCGGCAACATCGGCCGGGTACACGCAAAAAACATTCAGGACGGGCTCATTCAGGATGCGGAACTGGTGGCCGTGGCCAACCAGCCGCTCGAGTCCATGGACGATTTTAAAGAACTGGGAATCGCCTGCTTCGGCGATGCCTCCGAGCTGATTGCATCCGGACTTTGCGATGCCGTGATTGTGGCGCTGCCGACGCACCTGCATTCCCCGATCGGCATCCAGGCATTGGAAGCCGGGTTGCACCTGATTATGGAAAAACCGCTCGCCTGCCATAAAGCCGAGGGCGAACGTATTCTGGCGGCAAAGCAGCGCGACGATCAGATTGCATCGCTCATGATGAACCAGCGCACCCATCCCTGCTATGTAAAGATCAAGCAGTGGATAGACGAAGGGGCCCTGGGCGAATTCCAGCGTGTATCCTGGACGATGACCAACTGGTTCCGCTCGGAAATCTACTATCAGTCCAGCCCGTGGCGCGCCACCTGGAAAGGCGAAGGTGGCGGTGTGCTGATGAATCAGTGCCCGCACAACATTGATGTGCTCCAGTGGCTGGTCGGCATGCCGGTCAAGGTCCGCGCACAGTGCTCCTTCGGCAAATACCACGACATCGAAGTGGAAGACGAAGTGAACGCCTATTTTGAATTCGCCAACGGCGCAACCGGCCAGTTTTCCGCCAGCACCGGCGAATGCCCCGGCTCAAACCGGCTCGAAATTGTCGGCGATCTCGGGACCATCATTACGGACGGGAATGAAGTGAAGCTGATCCGCACCAGCGAATCCGTTTCCGCCTTCAGCAAATCGACCGATGAAATGTTCGGCACCCCGGAAACCACAGAGGAAGTGTTCCAACCATTGGAAACCATCAACCAGCACGCCGCGATTCTGAACAACGTGGTTCAGGCCGCGCTCGGCAAAGCCGAACTGATTGCCCCGGCCGACGACGGGCTCAACTCGCTCGAGCTGGCCGGCGCCATGATTTATTCCACCTGGATCAACGACGAAGTCACCCTGCCGCTCGACAGCGCCGCCTATGAAAAAGTGATCCAGGAAAAGATCGCGGCCTCTAAACCGCGCGAGGTCGTGAAAACAACCGCTAAAGTAGATATGTCCAAGTCGTATCGATAAAATAAAACAGGACCTCGCAGAGGCGCAGAGAGCGCAGAGGTTTAATAATATATTACCTCTCAGCGGCCTCAGCGGCTCTGCGAGGAATAAAAATCAGGTTTAAAAATGAGTAAACACCAGATTGCAAGTGGCGCAACCTATGCCCCGACCGCCGAAGCGGAGAAAGTCGTTGAACCCGGAGAATTTAACTTTGCGGCGGCCTTCCTCGACCACGGACATATCTACGGCCAGACCAACGGGCTCATCGATGCGGGAGGCACCCTGAACTGGGTTTATGATCCCGATCCGGAAAAGGTTTCCGTCTTTGTTGAAAAATATCCGGACGTTCAGGTGGCGTCTTCATATGACCAGATTCTGAACGATGAATCGGTCCAAATGGTTACGGCCGCGGCCATACCGAACAAACGCGCGGCCATCGGATTTGACTGCCTGAGATCCGGCAAGGATTACTTTACCGACAAATCGCCCTTCACCACGATGGAGCAACTGGAAACCGCACGCGCACTCGTGGCCGAGACCGGTAAAAAATACATGGTATACTACAGCGAACGCCTGCACAACGAAGGCGGCATGGCGGCCGGAAAACTGATTGCCGAAGGTGCGGTAGGCCGCGTTTTACAGGTCATTAACATCGCGCCACACCGCTTAGCCAAAGCCACCCGTCCGGACTGGTTTTTTGATAAGGAGCAATACGGCGGCATCCTGACCGATATCGGGTCGCATCAGTTTGAGCAGTTCCTCTCCTACACCGGAGCGCAGGATGCAACAATTAACTTTGCGCGCGTTGAAAACTTCAACAATCCGGACAAGCCCGGCCTGGAAGATTTCGGCGAAGCTTCGCTGACGGCCGACAACGGCGCCTCGTTCTACTGCCGCCTCGACTGGTTCACGCCGGACGGCTCCGCCAGCTGGGGCGACGGCCGCACCTTTGTGGTCGGCACCGAAGGCACCATGGAAGTGCGGAAATATATGGACGTAGCGCGCGAAGCTCCGGCCAGCAAGATCTTTCTGGTGAACGGAACGGAAGAGCAGGAAATCCAATGTCTGGAAAATACCGGCTTCCCCTTCTTCGGCGACCTGATCCTCGACAGCCTTAACCGCACCGAAAACGCCATGACCCAGGCCCACGCCTTCAAAGCTGCTGAGCTATCTCTGCAAGCGCAGGCGATGGCCGACAGTTCCTCTTAACCACGGCGGCAACGAAGTGCCGCCCTCCATCAATATGCATCTGGAGGGCGATGCTTTGTCATCGCCGCCGAGATTTCATTGAATACTCAGCGTAGAGTTTCAACGAATCAAGGTCGGGGCCAGCCATAAGCCCCAGTCGGCATCCTTACCATCGGGGCCCGGTTCAGTGACCAGTTCCAATGTCTGGACGCCGGACAGGTCAACCTTGACCGGCACTTCTCCGTCGGCCAGCTTGGTCAGCGGGGAACGGTACAGTTCTTTGCCATCACCGCGGACCACGAAGATGACTGAACCGGTCTTCCTCCCTTTCTGGATTCCGATCTTTGTTTCCAGCGTCTTCCATTTCCCGCCGAGGCAATAGGTATAGTTTGAGGGCGCATGGGCATACAGCCCCTGCCGGGATTTCCCGCGGATTGTTTCCAAAGGTTGGAACCATTTCCCATCTGGATCGAGGATGCCGTTGAAACTCGGAATATGCCACCCCACGCTCGCATCCTCCCAGCGTGACGAGGAAAGACTCATCTTCTTTACTCCGTCATCAACCTGAGAGGGAATGCTGAAGTTCTCCCACTGCTCTGCAATCTGCAGGAACCGCTTGGCACTCTTCACCTCTGCGGCGAGCGCCCGCAGTTGCGCGGCATCTTTTTTCAGGCAGGCATGTTTGGCCTGTTCCTGTCGATAGCCCGCGCGCATGGACTCTAATCCCTTTTCTGCATTCTTAGTGAAACTGAACTCGCGGTGCATTCCGTTTTCAAAATAGATCTTTAAATGGAGGGCGCAGTCCTTGCCGTCGATGCGGGGCAGGTTTGCCGTAAAGGCCCCGTCGGGCGCCATATCAGCCAGATAGGAAAAGGCATCGTAGTCCTTATTGGTGCCCGTGGGCAGCGGGTCATGGTAGAGCACGACTCCGGCGACGCTTTCGGCCGGATCAACGCGGCCGGAAATAACCAGTTGCCCGTCCTTATGTTTAAACGACAGCTCTTCGGGGAAAGTATCCGGGATCGAAAACGTTTCCGGAACCGTTCCATTAAACAGCGGATGCAGCGAAAGGATGAACGCGTGCGGCCTGGTGAGAAATGTTCCGTGCGGTTGACGGCCGAGCCGCTCCTTGCGATAGGTATAGTTTCCCGCGCCCATCAGCGCTTTCCCAAGCACTTTGCGTTCAGCGTCGGTTTCCCGATTGTGCGGCAGCCCTAATCCGTGACCGAACTCGTGGGCCACGCCGCCGATCATCTTCACGTTGAACTGACCGATCGACAGCTTCTGTCCCCGGTCGTTGATCCGTTCTTTGCGAGCCGGATCCATGTTGTCCGGATGCAGCCATTCGTGGTCGGCCACCCAGGTGGATCCGTTTACCGGATCACCGACGCCGGTGTAGACCATGTCGTATTTCCAGGTTTCGCCGTCCTGCCAATAGGTATTTTCGAATACAACGATATATTCCTGCTCGATATCGATCCCTTTTGTAAGCAGGCTTTCCGCGATCGGCGACCGCAGTTCTTTTATCGTGAATTTGCGCGCAGGATCAAAGTCCCAGTCAAGTGTAACGAGATGAACCACCGCGTTCCCATCGTCGTTCAGGTCGAGCTGGAACGTTTTTTCGCCATACCCGTTGCGGGCCATTTCTGTGCGAAAGAAGTCCTGCACATCCAGCATCATGTGATGGAGGCGGTTTTCATAGTCGGCACGCGGTGCGCGATCCCGATTCGTGACATAGACCAGATGCAGCACTTCGCGGGGAGCGGCCACAGCAGACAGGCCCAGAAACAAACCCCAGACAACCAAACTCCGGATAATCTTCTGCACTCGACATCCCATCTTCTGCTACCTCCCATGACGGCCTATTCCATCGGAAGCCATTGTGTCCGCAAGAACCGGAGAGTCAAGCGCGGGCTTTTACAGAAAGGTCCAGAGCGGACTCAACCACGGCGGCAACGGAGTGCCGCCCTCCACCCATGCATATCAGGAGGACGATGCTTTGTCATCGCCGCCAAGCTTTCGCTGACAGCGCAGGCCATGGCGAACTGCTCCTCTTAACTGCGGCGGCAACGGAGTGCCGCCCTCCATCCATACGCATCAGGAGGGCGATGCGTTGTCATCGCCACCGAGCTTTGGCTGAAAGCGCAGGCGATGGCGGACTGCTCCTCTTAACTGCGGCGTCAACGGAGTGCCGCCCTTCACCCATGTGTATCCGGAGGGCGATGCTTTGTCATCGTCGCGCATCTGGAAAGAACCCTATTCCCACTCGGTACGAACGCGGAAGAACGACTGGGTTTCGCCGGTTGACCAGAGGAAGCTGTAATCATCACCGGACTCCGTCGTTCCGCTCGCAGCATCCACCGCGATCCAGGGATCGCTGGATCGCAGAGACGCTCTGTGCTCCAGTATATAAAGGCGGTTCGACAGCACGTTTTCTTCCGGAACGATGACCGCCGGGCTTCCGGTAATCGCACCGGCACTCACTCCGAATACATCGTTCGAATCATTAATGCCGGTTCCGGCCAGGAATTCCCCGGCGTTAGACAGACCGTCGGAATCCAAATCTCCGGCGCCGTCATCCGGATCATTCGGATTGAGTCCCAGAGCGGTTTCCGTTGTATCCGGAATACTGTCGCCGTCTGTGTCGATCAAATCACTGACCAACGTCAGGCTCAGGTTATCGATATGGTAGATATCACTCCTCGGACTGCCGCCTGCATAGAGAACTCCATCGTCATCTTTATGGAAAAATACACCGACCCGGCTGGTTGCGCTGACACCGGCGGCCTGCAATTCGGCAGGAGAGAGCGTCAACGTAAACGAACCCGTTTCATTCGTGACAGGAGATACCAGATCCCCAACTACAACCTCCTTAATACGCTGCAGCAAAGCTCCGGTTGATGGATCGTGCTCGGCAAATCCGGCAATAAAGCCGAGATGATTTTCAAACAGTGTTTCAATCAGCCAATCCCCTGTAAACGTATAGGTGCCGGATAGATCCCACGTCTGGTCGGAATAATACTGAAGCACCGCCTCTTCGTAGCCGAAACCGAGCTGGAGCCTCCCGCTTTCACGGCTAACAGACTGGGTCTGGTTCTCCCGGCTCCATTCCTGTGCATCGTCGAGATACCAGGTATGCACCGGGAACGGCGACACTGTGTTTTCCGCATTGGGATCCAGGGTAAAGTCCTCATCGAGAAGCATGGGATCGGGTGCAGGCGAGCTCGAAGCCGGAGATATGAGTTTTACGACACTGGGGGCCGCTTCCTGATCCGCCGCATCACGCATCGTGACCGCATAGCGGTACGGGGTATTGGGCAGCAGACCACTGTCTGTATAGTTGGTATCGCTCTGCCAGCCTGAATCGTTGCCACCATAATGACCCGACAGTTCCTCGAAATAATATTCAGCACCGGCCGGCCCGGGCAGAGCGGAAAGTGCAACCGTGTAGCCGGCGGAGATTTGAGGCAACCCGTAAAACGCAGAACCGATTTCAGCTGAAACCCCGCCGCCGATTTCCACCGCACCGATATCCGGCTGGCCCAGAATCGGATTCCCGAAAAAGTCTTCCGTTACTGCAAAACCGACTTCCAGCCCAACCGGATCCCCGGGAATAAGAGGAATATCGACACTCCGCCCTTCAACCATACTTCCAGGCATTGGAATATAATCTTCAGCCGTCACCCCGCCCGTATTCGGGAGCTGCGGGTTCCCATAGACGGGATCACCTTGTTCAAAAATCCAGTTCTCCGGATAGATTCCGCCGCGCTGATACAAGTTGTTGGTCCAGATAGCCGTGCCCGGCAGGAGGTTGGTATATGCGCCGCGCCAATAGGGGTTTTCATCCTCCAGCTCACCTTCAATGTAGAAGATGTTGTTGGCGACAAGGATACCCAGCGTGCCCTGCTCGATGGAGAATGAGGCGTGCTGCTCCTCCTTCACAAAAATGGTGTTGTTGTAGATGTAGTTCCAGTACGGCCCATGGCGCTCCTGCCCGGAAAAGTTATGACTGCTGAAGAGGATCGTATGACCACCCCCCTGACTCAGTCCGTTTTCGTTCACACCGGACCTGCGGTTTCCGTCGTTGATGCTGATGTTGTAGCGATAGGTGCAGTTGGAGTTAACACCGAGGATTTCCACAAAGCCGCCCTCGTTATCCATGCTCAGGTTATACTGAACCACCGCATCCTTGTTTCCGATATCCAGATGGACCCCGCAGGAGTCGTAGCGCCCACGAGCATGCATAAATGCATTCTTTTCAATCAGTACTCCATCACAGTTAATCGGCCAGATTCCACTCCCGCGTCCGTGCATACGGGGATCGGTGTATTGGCCGGAACCGTCGATCACATTCCCGCGCACCAGCAAATCATCACAGCGGTTCGGCACCATACAGGGACCTCCGATGTTTTCCATGAGGTTATCAAGAATCGATACATGGTGCTGCCGGCTGAGGTTAAGGCAGGTCATTCCGAGATTTTCAAAACGGCAGTCCTGCACCGTCAGATATTCCGAATGGTTTCCACCTTGACCACTCGCGCGGATGCCGTACCCCGTATAGGTTGTTGGATTATGCCCCTCATGCTCCGAGGCCAGATCCGGATAGATCGTATGGAAATAAACATTACTGATGGTAATGCCATCGGCATCATTCCCGGATGTGTTGGAGATGTACACACCATAGCGGTCCGTACCGTCCGATCCGTCGATATGTGCACCGCCATCGCCGGTGATTTCGAGATCCTGAATCGTCAGGTAATCGCAGCTCACAATATGAATCCCGGCTTCATAGCCGGAGGCATCAATCACCGGCTTATTCCCGAAACCGTACGCCCCGATGACGATCGGATTTCCCGCGGTACCGTTGTCATCGTCCAGAACCAGCTTGCCGTTAAATGTATCCCCGGCCTGAAGCAGGAGCCGGTCGCCCGCACTGAACGTAACCGTACCGGCTTTAGCCAGCGTGGCCCAGGCAGCGGATGGGGACGTTCCGCTGTTTAAGTCGCTACCGCCATCCGCATCGATATAGTAAGCCGGAAGCTCTCCGGGAACGCTCAGCACCAGATTGTCAATCTGGGCAATATCCAAATCCGTACCCGGATTTTCAAAATTTTCTTTGATTCCTTCAAAACCGATTCGCGGACTGATGGCTGTTGCGGTTGCCATAGCGGCCGAAACAGTCTGGGTCCACGTCACCTGAATGACATCACCAACGGAAGCCCCGCTCAGTTCCGAAAAGGTGCGTTCCAGATCCTCGCCACCAGTCAGAATCAGTTCCAGACCCAGGCCATTCGAACCACCGGGCACTGCCTGAACATACATATCGAACGACAATACTATATCTTCGCCTTCAACCAACGTAACCGTCCGAGGGCTGTTATCAGCCGAAAGCTGTCCCCAGCCTCCCGTCGGATTGGTTCCCGTGGTGAGCTGCAAGGCCTGACCTGAAGCAGTGGTGAAATTTGCATGAGGGGTGACCGCTTCCCCCACTAAATGGTTATGGAGTCGTAAGCCGGCATCATACGTACCATCGGAAATCGCGTTGTTAATGCCTGTAGTATCGCCAAATGCCAGCGCATCAAAATCCTCGTTGACCACCTGAATCCGCTCAGCCAGACCGGGCGAGGCGACGATCATTCCAAGACCGAAACACATTGATGCGTAGAATATTTTCATACTTTTCTCCGATGGACCGCATATGAGGCCGGCACAATTCCTTTTTACGAACTGATTATGTTAACATTACCAAAACAATCAGCAAGCCAGTAAAACACCCCATTTTCGAGCTGCTGGCTGTGGCGCGGAGCAGGCGGGACGCCTGCGGTACGATAACCAATATCACCCCGGCTATCCACGGGCTTTGAAGCCGCCATAATGGCGGCGGCACGGCAATTGTACCGCAGGCGTCCCGCCTACTACTGGAGAAGTGGGTCCGGATGCTAAAGAAAGTGCCATTCGGAACATGAAAAAAAAAGGTCGGCAGGAAAATTCCCGCCGACCCTTTATCCAACACGCTTTCCGGCATTTACAGTTTGTAATACTGCTCCCAGCCCTTGCGGACATGGTCTTTGAGCAGGCTGTTGGCCAGTTTGTTATTCGTGATCTGACGCGTTTCGCGGTCGAACTCAAGCGTTCCACCCAGACGCTGCGCCAGACAACCGAGCGCAAGCACCTGCGAGAGCGGACCGGAGACAGAGAACGGCGAAGTGGTTTTCACCTCGCCCCTACACGCAAGCAGGAAGCTGGCGTAGTGGTCCGGATTCTTACCGAAGTCGCGCGGAACGCTTCCGGTTTTCAGCAACTCGCGGTATTTTTCGTAGGGGATGACCTGCAACTTGTCGCTATGGGTGCCGCCCTGGAAGACATAGTCCTTGGAATAGATAAATTTGCCGGGCTCTTTGGGATCAAGCCCTTTATCGCCCCATTCCTTCGGCACCGGCGGCTTGTTTTCGGCGCCATCGTACCAATCGATATCCATTGCGGGCATGTCGCCGCGCGCCGGGAAGGCAAAGTTGATGGTGGATTCGAGCGGAAAAATGATGTCGTTGGGCTGGACGAGCTTGGAGGCCGTGATGGTTGACGGCATGCCGAGTTCGAGGAACTGATGGATGGTGTCGAGAATATGCGCCCCCCAGTCGCCGAAGCAGCCGGTGCCGTATTGATACCAGCCGCGCCAGTTGCCGGGATGGAACTTCGGATCGTAAACGTTATCCAGCGGTGTTACACCCTTCCAGATTTCCCAGTCGAGACCGGCGGGTTGTTTTGCTCCGGTCGGATAGGCCTGCAGATCGCCCCACGGATGCCAGCGGCGCCATTTATTCATGTAGGCGTCGACGTGCGTGACATCCTTGATGATACCGGCCTCTTTCCAGGCCTTAAACTGGTAGTAGTTATCACCGGAATGCCCCTGGTTGCCCATCTGGGTGACCACGCCGTATTTTTTTTCGGCGGCCATCAGCAGATCGATTTCCTGGAACGTACGGGCCAGCGGTTTTTCGGTGTAGACATGTTTTCCGTGTGCCATGGAAACCATGCTGATCGGGAAATGCTGGTGATCCGGTGTCAGGTTGATGACCGCATCGAACTGCCCCGACATTTCGTCGAACAGCTTGCGCCAGTCCTGATAAACCTTGGCGTTCGGATACTTGGCCTTCATGGCCTGCATGTTTGGGTTGTCCACATGCACATCGCACAGGGCAACCACATTCAAAATACCCGAGTTTTCAAAATTCTGAATCACTCGCGGGCCCCGGTTGCCCACGCCGATCCAGGCAACATCGACTTTACCGTTGGCGCCCAGCACTTTGCCGGGAATGAGGGAAACAGATGCCGCGGCACCTGCTGCGAATAAGGATTGTCGCCTGTTAAGGTTCACACTCTTTCTCCTGATAAAGGGCACCCCGCAACGGGATGCCCGGTCCTTTACTTATACGTTATAATACTGTTCCCAACCCTTGCGTACATTATCCTTTAGGAGAGCATTGGCGGTTTTATTATTCGTGATCTGCTGCGTCTTCCGATCGAACTGCAACTCCCCTCCCAGACGCTGGGCCATGCAACCCAGCGTGAGCATCTGCGAGAGCGGACCCGCCACTGAAAACGGCGAGTTGGTCTTTTCTTCGCCGCGACAGGCCTTCATGAAGTTCATGTAGTGGTTGGAGTTTTTGCCAAAGGACTTCGGAAGCTTGCCGGCCTTCAGCAACTCGCGCATTTTTTCGTAGGGAACAATCTGCAGGGTCGAACCATGGCTGCCTCCCTGGAAAATGTGCTCTTTGCTGTAGATAAATTTGCCCGGACCTTTGAGCTGGCGGTCGCCGAACTCCTTGGGAATCGGCGCTTTGTTGTTTTTACCGTCGTACCAGTCGATATCCATGGCCGGCATGTCGCCCCGCGCGGGGAAGGCAAAGTTGATGGTGGATTCCATCGGGAAAATATAATCGTTGCGACCGATCAGATGCTTTGTCGCCGAAATGGTTGTAGGCAGCCCCAGATCCAGAAACTGGTGAATCGTGTCGAGGATATGCGCGCCCCAGTCGCCGAAGCATCCCGTTCCGTACTGGTGCCATCCACGCCAATTTCCGGGATGGAACTTGTTGCTATATTCATGAAACTCAGCAGTCGTTCCCTGCCACAGATCCCAATCAAGGTTTGCAGGCAGTATTTCACCGGTCGGATACCCGGTCACATCGCCCCACGGATGCCAGCGGCGGCCTTTATTCATGTAGGCATCGACGTGCGTGACATCCTTGATGATGCCCGCCTCCTTCCACGCCTTGAATTGATAGAGATTATTGTCGGAATGCCCTTGGTTACCCATCTGGGTAGCAACGCCGAATTTCTTTTCGGCGGCCATCATCAGCTCGCACTCCTGAAAGGTGCGGGCCATGGGCTTTTCAACATACACGTGCTTGCCGAGCGACATCGCCATCATGCTGGCCGGGAAATGGGAAAAATCGGGCGTGCAGACGAGTACCGCATCAATCTGGTTCGCCATCTGGTCGAACATAACGCGGAAGTCCTTGAAATGTTTGGCCTGCGGAAACAGTTTTTCCGACCCGGCAGTATGCTTGGTGCCCAATGCAATATCGCATAGCGCGACCACATTGGCGATGCCGGTCTGGTTGATCGATTTCAGCACCCCGCCACCGCGGCCACCCACTCCGATGGCCGCCACGTTTACCTTACCGTTCGCACCCAGCACTTTGCCGGGTATCAAGAACGCCGACGTTGTCGCCGTTCCTGCAAATAGGGCTGTTCTTCTGGATAATGACATCACGAATCCTCGTTAAATTTTGTAGTACTGCTCCCAGCCTTTTCGGACATCGTCCTTCAGGAAACTATTGGCCAGTTTGCTATTGGTGATCTGCTGCGTCTTGCGATCGAACTCAAACTGTCCGCCCAGGCGCTGGGCAATGCAGCCGAGCGCAAACATCTGGCAGAGCGGACCGGCCACCGAGAACGGTGAATTGGTGGTTTCGATTCCACGTACCGCATTGACAAAGCTCTGGTAGTGATTCGAGTGCTTGCCATAATCTTTCGACACGGTTCCATCAACGAGCATCTGCTTGAATTTATCGTATGGAATCACCTGCAACGGACGTTGATGGCTGTTGCCATGGAAGGTCAGCTCTTTGGAATAGATAAACTTGCCGGGCCCGCCCGGGTTGCGGTCGCCCATTTCCTTCGGCTTCGGGCACCAGTTTTTCACGCCGTCATACCAGTCGACATCCATGGCCGGCAGGCCTTCGCCGCGTTCGGGGAACGCAAAGTTGATGACCGACTTCATCGGGAAGATATAATCGTTGCGGCCTTCAATCATCTTGGTGCCGAATTTCTCCGGCAGGCCGAGTTCCAGGAATTCGTGAATGGTATCGAGAATGTGTGCACCCCAGTCGCCGAAGCAGCCGGTGCCGAACTGATGCCAACCGCGCCAGTTTCCATAGTGCAGCCGATCGCTGAACTCGTGGGGTTTGGGCGTGGTGCCCTGCCAGACGTTCCAGTTCATGGTGGGCGGCACTTTTCCACCGGTTGGAAATCCGGCGACCTCGCCCCATGGATGCCAGCGGCGCCAGTTGTTCATGTAGGCATCCACATGATAGACATCTTTAATGATGCCCGCTTCGCGCCATTGCTTAAACTGATAATAGTTATCGCCGGAATGGCCCTGGTTGCCCATCTGTGTGACTACGCCGTATTTCTTTTCGGCCTTCATCAGCAGGTCACATTCCTGGAAGGTTCGCGCCAGCGGTTTTTCCACGAAAACGTGAATACCCAGCGACATCGCATGCATGGCAATCGGAAAATGGGAATGGTCGGGCACCCCGATGCAGACGGCATCGATCTGATCGCCCATCTCATCGAACATCTTGCGGAAGTCGCGATATTTTTTCGCATTCGGATATTTAGCGGCATTATGCGCCGGTGTAACTTCAGCTTTTCCCCAGCCGAGGATACCGGCCTTATCGTTTTTGACGGGCGCGGCGCTATCGATGTCCACATCGCACAACGCGATCAGATTGACGTTTGGGTTTCCAGCAAAAGCACCGGTAATGCCCCCGCCCTGCTGGCCCAGCCCGATCGCGGCCATATTGACTTTTTTATTCGCCCCCAGAACCTTGCCGGGTATCAGTGACCAACCGGTTGCGACCGCACCGGCCCCCAAAGTAGCTCTCCTTGAAATCATCATAATTACTCACCTACACCTTGTAATACTGCTCCCAACCCTTGCGAACGTCATCCTTCAGCAGTCCATCGGCAACCTTGTTGTTCGTAATGCGATTGCGCTTGCGATCAAACTTGATTTCGCCGCCCAGGCGCTGGGCCATGCAGCCGAGTGCGAACATTTGGCAGAGCGGACCGGCCACCGAGAACGGCGAACGCGTCTTTTCATCACCCCGCACCGCATGAATGAAATTAGCATGATGCGTCGAATGCTTGCCGTAATCCTTGGAAACCTTACCGGAGCGGAGCATATCCTTAAACTTGTCCAAAGGCACAATCTGAAGCGGTGTTCCATGATGTCCGCCTTTGAAGGTGAGGTCGTCGGAATAAATAATTTTCCCTGCTCCATAGAACTCCTTGCCCTCGTCACCGCCCAGCTCTTTCGGGGCCGGCCCGCGGTTCCCGACGCCATCACGCCAGTCTATATCCATGGCCGGCAGCCCTGCACCACGATCCGGGAACTGGAAGTTGATGGTGGATTCGAGCGGGAAGACAAAATCATTCCGACCGACCAGATGCGTCGCCGTAATTTTTTCCGGTAACCCGAGTTCCAGGAACTCGTGAATCGTGTCGAGAATGTGCGCGCCCCAGTCGCCAAAACAGCCGGTACCGAACTGATGCCAGCCGCGCCAGTTACCATAGTGCAGCTTATCACTGAATTCGTGCGGCTTTGCCGTCGTGCCCTGCCAGACATCCCAGTTCAGATCGGCGGGCATTTTTTCGCCTGTCGGGAATCCGGTCACAGTACCCCACGTATGCCAGCGCCGGTTTCCGTTCATCTGGGCATCCACGTGTCGTACATTTTTAATGATACCGGTTTCTCTCCACAGCTTAAACTGATGGTAGTTGTCGCCGGAATGCCCCTGATTCCCCATCTGCGTCACCACGCCATATTTCTTTTCAGCTTTCATGAGCAGCTCAATTTCCTGAAATGTGCGGGCGAGCGGCTTTTCGGTATAAACCGGTTTGCCGAGCATCATGGCCGCCATCGTGGCCGGGAAATGGGAATGATCCGGGAGGCCAATACAGACCGCATCGATCTCATCCGCCATTTCATCAAACATTTTACGAAAATCGCGATACTTCTTTGCTTTCGGATATTTTCCCGCTCTGAAAGCCGGTGTAGCATTCGGGTTCATCCAACCGCGAACCGAATACGTTTTTGCATCCTTAGGAACAATCGGGGCATTACTGTCGATATCCACATCGCATAACGCGACCACTTCAACTCCAGGCTGCCCACCAATGGCACCGAGAATATTACCGCCCTGCTGACCGATGCCGATGGCCGCAAGCCGCACTTTATTATTCGCGCCCAGCACGTTGCCGGGAATAAGCGACCAACCAGCTACTGTGCCTGCTGCGCCGATTGTATGTCTTCTTGAAAGATTCATCATCGTTGTCTCCTGGTACTGGCTGAAAAAAGCCGTTTTCCATGCATATCAAAAACAAATATCAATTGCCCCTTGCCAACACAATTCTATTTTGTAACTTTTAATTACAAATAACCCCGGGTTGTCCAAATCTAAGGTTCGGCTGCGTTGGGAGTATTGAAAGATGTATTGATTAAACGTCACCCAAAAGGAGATTTATTCCATGAAAAACCTGTTTTTTACAATTGCGGTGGTTGCGCTGTTTGCTTCAGCGGCACAGGCCAACACCATTTCCGAGAGCCAGCAGAAGTTCATCAAGCAATATGAGAAGCAGAAGGTGGTGCCCAAACCAGAAGCCATGCTGCTGAACACCGATCCCGAGCCGGAACTGTGCTGCGGATTCACCCCGCTCTACAACGGAAAAGACCTCACCGGCTGGACGCCGCTTGGAGGCCATTGCACTTTCGAAGCGAAAGGCGACGTCATTGTCGGCACTTGCGTGAAAGGCTCCCCCAGCACCTACCTTTCCACTGACAAAGCAGACTATAAAGATTTTGTCTTTACCGCAGAACTCAAATGGGAAATCAACGGCAACTCCGGCGTCATGATCCGCGGGCAGCAGAAACCCGGCAAAAAGGAAGTAACCGTCTATGGCCCCCAGGCCGAAATGGAAGGGATCGACACGGGCCGCGGTCGTTATTGGTCCGGCGGCATCTATGGCCAGGCGGCCGGTGGATGGTACTACCCGCTCTGGCTCGAATCCCACAAAGAAGTTCGCGCAGCCCTCAAGGATAACGATTATAACCGCATTACCGTCAAGGTTGTGGGCGACACCTACAAAACATGGCTTAACGGCATCCCCGCCGCGCATTGGAAAAACAGTGATTATGCGCAGGGCTTCTTCAGCCTGCAGGTACACGCCGGCAAGGAAGGCAAAATCCTCTTCCGCAACATCAAAGTGAAAGAGCTCTAATGAAAAAGCTGCTGATTTTTCCCCTCGTCGCCGCGGTTGTATCGGCATCCGGCGCTCCGAAAAAAACGCCCGCCCCTAGTTATGCGACCGTGGAAGCGGCCACAAAAGCCCATGCCGATTTTCCAATGGTTGGAGAATATGTTTCCAACGACGGGAAAACCGCCTTCCAGGCTAACATGCTACCCGACGGCACCTTCCTGGTTGCCCGATACACCGGCGGCCTGCCGGGGGCCGGTTGGGATAAATCGGCCATTGACTCGTCGATCAAAACAACGGACCAGCTGAAAGCAACGGTTAAAGATTTCCAAAAGGTGGAACGCACCTCTCCAACCCTTGGAAAACCTCAACCGGCCGATGCCATCTTGAAATTCCCCGCTGATTTCACCAATGTGAAAGACGGTATCCTGCTCGGCGGAGGCGTGACAAAGAAAGAGCTCTCCTCCTTCCGCCTGCACCTGGAATTCATGATGCCCTTCAAGCCCGGAAGAAACCTTTCCAACCAGGACCGCGGCAACAGCGGCATCTACATTTTCAATAATTATGAAGTGCAGGTGATGGATTCCTTCGGACTCGATTTCGAGCATCCGGAAAACAATGCCAACAAGATCGAATCCAAGAACAATCAGTGGTGCGGCTCGCTCTACAAAGCCAAACTACCGGACGTCAACATGACCTTCCCGCCGCTGCAGTGGCAGACCTATGATATCGACTTCACGGCCCCGGTCTTTGACGGCAAGAAGAAGATCAAAAACGCCCGGGTCACCGTCCGCCACAACGGCGTGTTGATCCACGACGATTATGAATTGCTCAGCGGCACCGGCAACGGAGCCAAGAAGCCCCAGCTGGCCGAGGGCCCGCTCTTCTTCCAGGCCCACGGCAATCAGGTGATGTACCGCAACATCTGGGCCACGGAACTGAAGTAAATACATAGCCGGTAATTCGTAACTGAAAATACGCTTTACGAATCACTCCTTATCTCTACCCTTGGGGCATGTTTATTCTCAATAGCATAGCCCCTATTTTTTTGCTGATTGCCCTGGGCAAGGTTTTGCAGAAAACCCGGTTCTTTCCCGACTCCTTTTTCAAGTCGCTCAATAAGCTGGTTTTCTGGTTTGCCTTGCCCTCACTGCTGATCAGCAATATCAGTTCGGCCACACTGGAACTGGGAACGATTTCAAAAATTGTTCTGCTGCTGACCCTCGCCACCCTGTCGAGCCTGACGCTGGCCTGGCTGATATCAAAAAGACTGAAACTTCCGGCCCCCTCCACCGGTTCTTTCATTCAGGGCTCCTTCCGAGGCAACGGCGCATTCATCGGCCTGCCGGTTATCATCTATACCCTCGCGGAGAACGATCCGAATGCCGCCACCCTCGGAACTGTGGTGCTCGCTCCGGTCGTCGTACTGTTCAACGTACTGAGCGTCCCGGTCCTCATTCACCATGGAACAGAGAAGCCCAGTGCCGGCCAATCGGTCAGCACCTTCTTTCTGCAACTCATCAAAAATCCGCTCATTCTCGCCTGCGTAATCGGGCTTACCCTGAATCTGGTCGACCTGAAACTTCCGACCTTTCTTTTCCGATCGTTGGAAGCGCTCGGACGGGCTGCCCTGCCGCTCATACTTATCAGCATCGGCTCCTCGCTCGCATTTGAAAAACTTAAAGGCACCGCATCCCCTTCTCTGATTTCATCGCTGATCAAAACGGTGGCCACACCATTATTCGGTTTTCTGATTGCCGGCCTGTTCGACCTGACGATCACCGAAAAAATGATCGCCATATTCTACCTCGGTGCCCCCGCTGCGGGCATGTCGTATGTTATGGCCGATGTGATGGGCAACGACGCCACGCTGGCCGGCCGTATTGTTGCCCTTAGCACGCTCATCTCCGCCATCACACTTCCAATTCTTATTGCCATTGGTCTCTGATATGATTCATTTCGACAACATCTCGTTACAAATTCACGGGCAGATCCTTCTGGAACAAGCACACCTGCAGATTGCAGAAGGAGACCACGTGGTCATTCGCGCCCCGTCCGGCTCCGGTAAAAGCTCTTTGCTGAAGCTCGCGGTCGGAGCACTTCCCATGTCTGGAGGTTCGGTTCGTGTGCATGATCTGGAACTCTCCGACCAGACCGTTGCCGAAATCCGAAGCCGGATTGGCTTTATCGGCCAGGAACCGACCCTCGGAGCCGAAAATGTCAAGGATGCTCTTCTACTCCCCTTCACCTTCAAGGTGCATCAGCACAACAAGCCGGCCGAGGAACTCATTTTCCAAACATTGGAACTTCTGCACCTGGAGCGGAGCATTCTCGACAAGCCATCGAAACGGATCTCCGGGGGCGAGAAGCAGCGGATAGCCATTGCCCGCGCCCTATTGCTGAATAAAACCATCTTCTTGGCCGACGAGATTACTTCTGCGCTGGACCCGGCCAGCAAAGCGGCGGTCATTACTGCGCTCTTCCGACCGGAGATCACCCTTCTTTCCGTTTCGCACGATCCCGACTGGATCAATGCCTGCGGCCGAATCGTTGAGATCAATAAACACAAGCTGACGGAGGCCGCCCCATGATTGTTGAAATGGATATTATCTCCACGGTTTCCATGTATGCCCTTCTTTTGATTCCAATCGGCATATTTATATGGTTGCAGATGGGTCTCGTGAAAGAAACCATCCTGTCCGCCCTCCGCATGACCGTGCAGCTTTTTCTGGTGGGCCTTTACCTCAAGTATGTATTCCAGCTGAACAATGGTTTCGTGAATCTCGGCTGGGTCATCATCATGATGGTGGCCGCCAATTCGAGCGTGCTGGGAAAATCGGGTCTGAAGCGTAAGTTGTTTTTCTGGCGCACACTCATCGGCATATCGGTCAGCACCTTTATTGTCAGCGGTTGGTTCGTCCTTGTGGCCATCCGTCCGGATCCATTCTACGACGCACGCTATATGGTCCCAATCATTGGGATGATTCTCGGAAACTGCCAGCGCAGCAATGTGCTCAGCCTCGAACGCTTCTACAGTGGAATCCGCAATAACGAACAGGAATTCATGACCTATCTGATGTTGGGGGCCACGCTGAGCGAGGCCATCCGCCCATATTTACGAACCGCACTTAAATCCTGCGTGAATCCTTCCATTGCCACTATGGCCACCATGGGCATCGTATCGCTGCCGGGCATGATGACTGGTCAGATCCTCGGCGGAGCCATGCCGATGGCCGCCATTAAATATCAGATCGGGATTATGCTCTGCATCTTTGCCGCCATGGTGATTGCAGCTGTCGTCAATATCCTGCTGAGCCTGCGCGTGGCCTTTGATGAGTACCAGAGACTGAGGCCGAATATCTTCCAATAGTCGAAAGAGTCCTGAAATTAATTTTGCCCTCGAAAACCAGTTTCAATTTCTAATTATTTCACACTTTTAAATGTGTGAAACAATTTCATTAACTATCATTGTGCTCTCATCCTGACATCACACATTTGAAAGTGTGAAATATGGATCTCGATTAGCCAATGAACGAAGAACCCTTGACCAATGCCTTTCTGAAAATTTCTTGAATTCTTTACCAATAAATCTGAATTCTCAACGTTGTTATCTTCATGGAGCTAAAAATGAATAATACTACATCGAAAATTACGGTTGGAATCACTTCTCTGGTCACCTTAATCAGTCTGGCATCAGCCATTTCCCTGTCCTCAAAAAATAAAGCCGCTAAGGCCGAAATTCTGGCGCTTCAGACCCAGATCGTGAATATGGAAGCTCATATTCCTGACAGCAGTCCCGAACCTGAAATTATTTATCTCACCTCCGAAGGCGATACCAATGAGCTGACCACTTTGAAAACCGCACTGGCGGAAAAGGAAGCGCTGTTGGAGGATATACAATCCAATACCAACCGCCCTGCCCGCAAGCAGAGAGAGTCTTTTGAGGATCGCATGGCAAAAATGAAAGCGGAGGACCCTGAGGGTTATGCTGAAATGATTCAGAAACGTGAAGAACGTTCGAACGAAATGCGCTATGCATTGGCCGAACGTACCGCCACGTTCATGGACCTCGACACCTCCAACATGACCGAGGAAGAACTCGCAAACCACGAAATGCTGGTTTCAAAAATGGCTAAAGTCTGGGAACTGAGCGATCAGTTCCAGGATCCCGAGGCGCCCCCTAACCGCGAGGCCATGCGTGAAATGTTCACTGAAATGCGCGAAGTCAGGCCATTGCTGGAGGTAGAACGAAACGTGATGTTCAAACAACTGGGTACCGACCTTGGCTACGAAGGTGAAGATACCGAAGCATTCGCTACCCACCTGCAGGAGATTATTGAAGCGACCTCTGTCCAGATGCCGGGCGGCGGCCGCGGAGGTGGCGATCGTGGTGGAGGCGACCGTGGTGGAGGCGGAGGCGGCAGAGGCCGCTAGATGCCATCCTCCGATGTTTGGAAATGTGCTGATAATTCAGGGTTTGCATTATTTTTATACCCAAGTAAAATCCGCGCTCATTTTTAAACAAAGGAAGAATCATGTCCAAAACCTATAATATCACCTTGCTTCCCGGCGACGGTATCGGCCCGGAAGTAATCGCGGAGTCCGTGAAAGTTCTCGACGCTGTTGCAGAAAAAGCCGGTTTCGCCCTGGAATACACTGAACAGAATGCAGGTGGAGCGGCCATTGACGCACACAACGACCCGATGCCCGATGCCGTGGTTGAAACCTGCAAAGCATCCGACGCCGTACTGCTCGGAGCCGTTGGCGGCCCGAAATGGGATGCCCTCACCGGTGCGATGCGCCCGGAAAGCGGCCTGCTGAAGATCCGGAAAGAACTCGGTGCATTTGCCAATCTGCGCCCAGTTACCGTTCCGGAATCGCTCGCGGAAAACTCCCCGTTGCGCCCTGAAACCGTAGCCGGACTCGACCTCTTCACCGTCCGCGAACTGACCGGCGGCATCTACTTCGGCGAACCGCGCGGCACCGAAGGCGAAGGCGACGACAGAAAATCGTGGAACACCATGGTTTACTCGGTGGGCGAAATCAAACGTGTTGCCCGTGTGGCATTCGAATGGGCCCGCAAACGCCGCAATAAAGTGACCAGCGTCGATAAAGCCAATGTGCTGGACGTTTCCAGACTTTGGAGAGACACCGTGATTGAGCTGCATAAGGAAGAATATTCCGACGTGGAACTCGATCATCTCTACATCGACAACGCGGCCATGCAGATGGTGGTTAACCCGCGTCAGTTCGACGTGATCCTGACCGGTAACATCTTCGGCGACATTCTGTCCGACGCTTCCGCCACTCTCGGTGGATCCCTCGGCCTGCTGCCGTCGGCCTCAGTTGGAGGTCCGGTGGGCATCTTCGAGCCGGTTCACGGTTCTGCTCCGGATATTGCCGGACAGGGCAAAGCGAACCCCTTTGCGATGATCCTCTCCGCGGCCATGATGCTCGATACCCTCGGCGAAGACACTGCCGCAGACGCAATCCGCACCGGCGTTGAAAAGATCCTCGACGGCGGCTACCGCTCCGGCGACCTCTGGAAAGAGGGCAACACCCTGGCTACCACCACCGAACTTGGTGATCTGGTAAAAGATGCGGCTGTGGCTGCTCTTTAATTATTGCCCACCAAAAGGCACAGAAGCACAAAGACCGCTCGCCGGGCTTTGTGCTTTTTTGTATATAGAAGCTATGAGTAAAACTGCAGAGCACATCCAAAAACTTCTCTTGAAAGAAAAAAAGACCGTCTCTACTGCCGAAAGCATTACAGCCGGACTTCTTCAATCTGAGCTGGCATCAGTATCTGGTTCCTCCAAAACATTTAAGGGGGGCATTACCGCCTACAAACTTTCCGTTAAAGCTAAATTGCTGAATGTGGATATAGACCTGGCTCACGACACAGACTGCGTAGATGAAGAAGTTGCCAGACAAATGGCAATAGGGGCACTCAAGCTTTTCGAGTCCGATTATGCCATCGCAACTTGTGGTTATGCTGAAAAATATGAGGAACAAGATATCAAGTCCCCCTTCGCCTTTTATGCAATTGCGGACATAAAACAAAATGTGATCTTCAGCACACGGGTGGAGCTGGCCGGCAAGCGCGTGGAAGCTCAGAAGCAAACTGCACAGCTTGCTTTGAAAAGATTCTTAGAACTGCTCAACAACAACTAAGCTCCAGGACAGCCGAATTTTGAAAGCATGGAGAGCAGTACACCGCTCAGATAGGCGTCTTGATCGCTGCGAGTTCCCGGATTCAGGTCAACCCGCTCACAAACTGTTTTTTCCGAAGATTGAATACAGATAAAAGCGCGATGAGTTTCCTTGTTGTCACTTTTGCTCTGAAGAACAGCAGTGCATGCAACTCCAAGCGTTCCTTTTTCCAACGCTTTCGCCGCCATTTTCCGGGCCGTCTCTTCCGAGCAGGCAAATTGGGGTTGCTCCCCTAAAAAATCATTAAGTGCTTCGCGACTGTAGGGAATGCGAATATCGAGCACAAACCGGGAGGCTCCTGGATGGGCCAGGATACAATGTACGGCCCCCATCCCTCCGCCGGTTACGGCCCATACGGATTTCCAACCACTGGAATGAATCCCCTCGATCAGATCGCTTTCATCGTCTTTCATACCAAAAATAATGCCGGAAGCTTCCAATGATTGGAAGTTCCGGCATACATCGTTTTCCAAAGATTGGAAACGATTAGTCGATCACAGTAACTTCTGTAATGGTGACGGGCTCTTTCGGCACGTTCTGATGGTAGCCGCTGTTTCCGGTCGGCACGCCTTTGATCTCGTTGACAACATCCATGCCTTCAACCACTTTACCGAATACACAGTAGCCCCAGCCATCCTGCCCGGGATAGTTCAGGAATGCGTTGTCGCCCACATTGATGAAAAACTGAGCGCTGGCGCTGTGCGGATCGGGCGTGCGGGCCATGGCCACGGTACCGATTTCATTTTTCAGACCGTTCTTGGCTTCATTTTCAACCATGTTCGGCGCGTCTTTCTGGTTCATGTCGGCATCAAATCCGCCACCCTGAATCATGAAGCCATCCATTACACGATGGAAGATGGTGCCGTTGTAGTGACCGGCTTCCAGATACGCGAGGAAGTTAGCGACAGTTTTCGGCGCCTTTTCTTCGTTCAGTTCAAGTTTGATATCCCCTTTGGAGGTTTTCATTAGAATCATAACAGTTTTCCTTTCTTCAACTACGGGTTCCTTAACGGGAGCCTGAGGCTCTTCTTTTACAACTTCTTCAACCGGTTTAACCTCTTCTGCCGAGACAGCTTCTTCGACTTGTCCCTTCTCTGCAGCAGTTTGCTCAGCAACCAGTTCTTTTGCCTGATGGGCGTCTATTTCATCAACAACAGATGTCTCTCTCGCAGTCTGACATCCAAACATCAATCCGGCCAATACAGTTAAAAGTGCTATGCGCTTCATATTCAGCTCCTTCGTTAGTTTTTCACACCTAATCTGCAAAAAATATTGGTAAGGGCTGTCCTTGTCGATAAAGTTTGTGCTCATTTTCGGGGATGGATATGGGAAAGCGTTGGAAAAAAGCTAGACGGGCCATACGCAGGCCCTTTGAAACTGCTGGGTTTGTTCTGCTTAAATGGATGATTCCGTTATGGCCCCGAGCAGTCGTTGTGCATGTTGCAAAACTGACCGGAAAGATCGCCATGCTGTTTCCGCTGAAGGAAAAACGCATTGGTCTGATTAATCTGGATGCTGTTTTCGGGAACACTAAAAGCACCGCAGAAAAGCGGGCCATTCTCGCCAGCTCATTTGCTACGTTTACTCAAACCATGCTTGATGTGATCTGGTTTTCAAGAAATCCAGATGCTCGAATCCAGCACTATGTCAGCTTCCCCGACAGTGATTTAAAAACCTCTTTTTTTGAAGACAAGCCCTTGATGTGCATCACCGCACACATGGGGAGCTGGGAAATTCTGGGCCAGACAACCGCCCTGCTGGGCGCAGACCTGGCCAGTATTGCCGCCCCCATCAAAAACCCTTTGGTCGACAAAATTTTTATCGAGCGCCGCGAAATGACCGGGCAGACGATTATTCCGAGAAAAGGGGCACTGAAAACTCTTATTTCGCGGTTTCGTAAAAACGGAAAAGCCGCTTTTGTTCTCGATCAGAACACCGATGAAGCCGCAGGCGGCATCATGGTTGATTTCCTGGGATTACCAATGTCCGTATCTCCGGCCCCGGCAGCACTTGCTTACCGGACCGGAACCGAAATCATGATCGGGTTCTGTCTGCCGCAACCCCGCGGTCGATATCGCATTCATATATCCGATTGCATCACCCCGCCCCCCTTTGAATCAACAGTGAATGTAAGTCAGGTGGTTCAAAAACTGACACAGGAGATTGAGGATAAAATTTCGACTGAAATCAGGAAATATCCTGAATTCTGGCTCTGGTCTTATAAACATTGGAGGCGGAAGCCGAATGTCGACTATCCCGCCCACTATCCTGACTACTAATAAACTTGGACTGAACCTCCGCAATCCCTATGGTTTTGCGAACTTTTTAACGGGGTGATTCATGTCGGATATCAACCGCATCAAAGAACGGATTAATTTCTGCATTAAAGGCGAGCTATGGGAACAGGTTCCCAAGTTTTTCGAGGAACTGCACCCCGCCGATATCGCGGAAATCATCAACCATGCCCCTGCGACTGCGCATAATAAGCTGTTCGAACTGATTCCTGACGATATTAAGCCAGATGTACTGGCCGAACTCGACGATCAGACCGAAGCCGATATTCTTGAAGAACTGTCCGACGAAGAGATTTCCGATATTGTTGAGGAAATGGCACCTGACGATGCCGCCGATGTTCTGGGCGAACTGGAAGATGAACAGCGGGAAGAAATCCTTGACCTGATGGAAGCCGAGGAATCGGAAGAGGTCCGCGAACTCCTGCAGTATGACGAGGATACGGCCGGCGGGATTATGACCACCGATTTTGTGGCCGTGCGGGCGAGTATGACTGCTGCGGAAGCAATTGAACATATCGGTTCCATGGAACTCGATGAACCGCTCTATCACCTTTATGTCATTGATTCAAACGGCTGTCTGGCCGGATGGATTCAGCTATGGGAATTGCTTAAAAAAGGAAACCTGACACAAACGCTGGAGGTGCTTGCAGAAAAGGAAACCATCTCCGTCCATACCGATGCCGATCAGGAAGAGGTTGCCCGTTTAGCTACAAAATATGACCTGAGCTCTCTGCCTGTACTGGATTGGCAGAACAAGCTGGTAGGCCGCATCACCGTTGACGACATCATGGACGTCATCGAAGAGGAAGCCTCCGAAGACATCTTCAAACTCGCGGGTTCCGATGATTCAGAACTGGATTACTCCTCCCCGATTCATGCGGTAAAAACCCGCCTTCCCTGGCTGATGATTACACTTTTTGCCGGTTTTGTGAGCAGCGTAATTCTAAAGCGTTTCATCGACCATCATATTGTTGCACTCAGCTTTTTTGTTCCAATCATCATGGCTATGGGCGGAAATACGGGGATTCAGTCATCAACCCTCATCATCCGTGGTCTGGCGGTCGGATCTTTTTCTGACAAACAAATCTTTAAATTGCTGGGGAGGGAGTTCATCACCGGTGCTTTGATGGGCCTCATTTGTGGAGGGATCATTGGCATATGGTCGCATTTCATGGTGGGAGACTCCAGCGACATACCCGCCGGATTCCTCGCATTCACCGTAGGGGTGTCCCTATTTTCCTCGATGATGTTTGCGGCAGTATTCGGGGCATTCGCCCCTCTCCTGCTGAACCGGGCCAAGGCCGATCCGGCCGTCGCATCGGGACCGTTTGTTACGGCCTCGATCGATATTCTTGCGTTATTGATCTACTACGGCGTAACCGTCTCTCTCATTGCTTTACGGGCATCGGTTCTTGGCGGTTGAATGATTGTACGAGCAACAGGTATTCCGCTGGCCATCTACCCCTACTCCAGCACCTCGCACATTGTGCACTGGCTCACACGCCACCATGGCAAGGTTTCCACCCTGCTCAAAGGGGCAATGCGAACCAATAGCCGCTTCCCTGGAGAATACGAACTATTCAGCACCTCAGAGCTTCTCTATTTTGCAAAATCAAACAGCATGCTCTACACAGCAAAAGAGTGTTCCCTTCTGCAACGCCGGTCGGCATTCCGCACGGACTGGCGGGCCATGCAGACTGCATCCTATCTGGCAGCCCTTCTGAATAAAACCACTCCCGAAGACGCCCCCCACCCCGAGTTGTTTGGGCTCTACGAAGAACTGTTGGATCTGGCTGAAAACTTTGGAGGACATCATCAGTTCCTGCCGTGGGCGGAGTTGCAATTCGCCGACACCCACGGACATGCTCCAAACCTTGCAAACTGTGTGCTGTGCTCATCAGAAACAGATCTTAAGTTCTGCGCATCACAAGGTGGCGTAGTCTGCTCCCCCTGTTCCAAACACCGGAAACTTCCAACCCTTGGAAGCCCGCCCGATGTCCTCTCCATCCTGCGCTCCTGGCAACAGGCCGGCAGTCCGGCCAGTGTGGTTAAAACTGCATTAACCGGCAGACAGCGGACCGAAGTTAACTCGATCGCAAGCACCTTCATGCTCTACCACTTCAACCTTAATCCCCTCCACCGCGCGGCGGCACTGGCAGCATAATGTTAAAAAAACCATTACATGTTGGCACTCCGAATATTGGAAACCGGGAAACGTTTTTCAAACACGTCAATGACATGTTTGACAAAAAGTGGCTAACTAACGGAGGCGATCTTGTTCAGAATCTGGAACGAAAACTTGAGAAGTTCCTGAATGTCAAACACGCCATTACAACATGCAATGGTACACGAGCGTTGGAAATCGCGGCCAAGGCCATGGATCTTCAAGGTGAAGTGATTATGCCCTCCTTTACGTTTATTGCCACCGCGCACGCGCTTGAATGGTTAGGGATCACACCGGTTTTCTGCGACATCGACCCTGAATCTTTTTGTATTGACCCTTCAAAAATTGAAGATCTTATCACCCCGAAAACATCCGCTATTCTCGGAGTACATTTATATGGTCGCGCCTGCCCTACTGAAGCTTTACAACGCATTGCAGAGAAACATAAGATAAAATTGTATTATGATGCCGCCCATGCCTTCGGGTGTTCCCGCAACGGGAACATGATCGGCAACTTTGGGGAATGCGAAGCCTTCAGCTTTCATGCTACGAAGTTCTTCAATACGTTTGAAGGAGGGGCAATTACGACAAATGACGATACACTCGCAAATAAAATCCGATTATTAGTAAACTATGGCTTTGAAGATACAGACAAGGTGATTTCATTGGGAACCAATGGAAAAATGAATGAGATTTGTGCTGCCATGGGACTGACAAACCTTGAAGCGATCAACTCGGTTGTCCAAACCAACAAATTTAACCACATCCTTTACGGGGAATTACTGAAAGATGTCCAAGGGTTGGAATTGATATCTTTTGAGGAAGGCGAACGTAACAACTGGCAATATCTAATTCTGACACTCACCTCAGAATACCCGCTTTCAAGAGATGAACTAATAAAAGAATTGGAAAAACAAAATGTACTGGCCCGGCGATACTTCTGGCCCGGGTGCCACCGTATGGAACCCTATAAGTCTCGAAAGACCTACTCTCAAACACAATTATACGTCACAGAAACCATATCCAGCCGAATACTCATCCTTCCCACCGGCTCGGCTGTGACAGCAAATGACATTCATCAGATCACTGATCTTCTGAAATCTTATAGCACGGACACATTGAACAGATGACACATAAGAAAAAAATGGCCTTCATCCATCGCTATGGACTCGAAGGTTGGATTTGCTGCGGCGGTCATGCTGTTCCGTCGATGGTTGAACAACTACAGGCCGAAAGCGAAGTACACTTTTTCGGCCCCGAATCAACCGAAACCCTTAATTCCGAGTTGCGTGCTCAGCTGAATATGCACCTGCTTCCCTGGACCTTCGATCGCTCTAACCCCAAACACAAATGGACCAAATCCCTCCGCTTCTACCTTGCACTTCCAGGCATTGGTAAAAAGTGTCGCAAACTAGGAATCGACTTTATCTACTGGGAAGAAACCCTGCCACTCGGAACCGCTATTCTGCAAAAAACCTACGGCCCAAATATTGGCATCATGGTCATGGATTTCTTTGCCCGGATCTATACCGAGGGAAAGCCCGGGCTCCACTGGCTCCGCGACCTTATTGAAAAGATCGATTGCAACAGCTGGAAAAAACTTCCCTTGGTTTACACCCATGTGGACTACGCTAAAAAGTTCCTCATTGACCGTGGGCTCGAAGCCGACCGGATTCATGTAATCCCGAACCCATGCGATCACGCCAAATTCCGTCCGGTCGATGATGAAACCCGTAAAGCAACCCGAGCCAAACTCGGTTTCACTGATTCCGATCTGGTTCTCAGTCACCACGGCATCCTGCACCCCAACAAAGGGAACGACTGGATCCTCGAACGGATCGCAGAACTGAAAGACCAGATCCCGAATCTCAAATACCTGCTTATTGGCAACGGCCCGGAATATGACACCCTGAAAAGACTATCCGTAAAACTAGGCATTGAAAATCGCGTTGTCATGACCGGATGGCTTCCCTCAGAAACAGATCTCAACAACGCCCTTGCCTCATCCGATATCGGTCTCGTGATGCGCATCGGACAGGAAACCGACCACTTCCACATGACCGACACGCTCAACCACGAAATGGCCTGCGGCAAACCAATCCTCGCCGTAAACCTTAAAGGCATCGCCGAATTCATCGACAACAAAACCAACGGCTACCTCTTTTCCCCAGCCGCGCCTGAAGAGTTTTGCAACAAACTCAAACAACTCGCCGACTCGCCCGACACTCGCTCACGCTTTGGTTCCGCGGCACTCGAATTCAGCAAAAACAACTGTGACTATCAAACCTGTGCCGGCAGGACCCTCGAACCGATTATCAAGCATCTGACACCATGAGCTTTCTGGATAAATATAAAGTAGGATCAACACTGTTCAGAACTCTTTCTGAACTTCGTATGCGTAAAAACATACTGAACAACACATTCAGATATTCCTTTCCGGCTCCCGACAGCATTATTACTGCTGAAGAGTATATCACGAGCTCAGCATCGTCGAATTACACCCGAGTTCATAAACCAGGAAGACTTCAGATTCCCACGTCAACTGTACATCCGGAAGCTGCCCGCCCGATTCTCGAAAAAGAAACGGCCATCAACTTCCCGGAGACCTTTATCCTGAAACTCCAAAATGGGCGAGTACTCGGCGACGGCACAGTAGTTACTGAAGAAAACGCCATCCTTTCCGAAAGCACGACCGACTTTCACCGGAAACAGGAATTCCATCACCTTCTCAGCGAACACAACGTTCCGGCCCCTGAACAATTTAACGGACGTCTTGCCGTGATAACCTCACCGGGGAGCGACAACTATTTTCACTGGACGCTCGACTCCATCCCCCGCCTTAGCCTTTTCCAGGGATTGGAAAAAGAAATCGACGGCTACTATATCGATAACCATTCATCCTTCCACCGTGAATGGATTGATATGTTGGGAATTCCGGAAGACAAGATTGTTCCTTCGTCACCCGACCGTCATATCGAAGCAAAAGAACTGATTGTTCCCTCCTTTGCCGGACTTGCCGGCCTCCCGTCCCCGGAAGGATTGGATTTTGTTCGCAACTTCATGCCCGATAAAAAAGAGCAAGGAAGGCGGATCTATGTCTCCCGCTCAGGAGCCCGCCGACGACGAATCCTGAACGAAGAGGAAATTCTTCCAATCCTTGGAAAATACGGATTTGAAACCGTGCACCCCGGAAAATTGACGGTAGCCGAACAGATGAAACTGTTTGCATCTGCATCAATCATTGTTTCGCCCCACGGTGCGGAGCTCACCAACCTTACGTACTGCTCACCGGGCACAAAGGTGCTTGAACTGCTTTCACCCTTTTATCTAAACCCCTGCTTTAAACAGTTGGCTGCCGCTGGAGGTTTAGAACACACGGCGGTCGTTGGGAAAGGAGGAGCACACATACTACAAAAAGAAATCGATGCTCATTATGTTTGGGCAAACATCAGGATAGACGTGGAACGGCTGGATAAGGCATTATCGGAACTGAATGAAAAATGACCTTAACATTGCAGTAGTCGGCGGCTCTCTGTCGGGCTATGCCGGCGGCGCTCCCCGCTCCATGGCAACCCATGCTGCCGCGCTGGCTTCGCAAAATATACGTGTGACTATCTTTGCCGGGTACAGCAAAAAATATCCCCTGACCAAAGAGCAGTTCAAACTCGACGGCGTAGATGTGGTTGCTTCGTCCCTTTGGGGCCCCAGCGTTCTTGGCTTAAATGTCAGTGCACTTTGGCAACTATTTAAGAGAGCAAAGGAATATGATGTCATTCATTTGAATGGACACTGGAACTTCACCACGTTTATCGGAGCAACCATTGCCAAACTCCGGAAGATCCCCTATGCCATTACCACCCGAGGCCATCTTGGTAAATATGATTTTGAACACCTCCGGTTTCTGAAAATCATACTCTTTCCTCTGATGGAAATTCCGAGCATCCGTGGTGCAACACTGATGCACGTCTGCTCGGAATGGGAAAAAACGGATTCTATGCGTGCCCTGAAACATGCCCAGAGAATTGTAAAGATGCCCAATGCCGTCAGCTGCGACGCACTACTTCCTATATTGGAAAAAATGGATGCCCGCAAACAGCTTGGACTTCCCGAAGACGTGCCGGTCTACCTTTTCCTCGCGCGTGTTTCCGCCGACAAGTCACCGGAACTTCTGATCCGGGCCTGGGCCGCTTCGCAACGGGAAACAGCGGCTGGCGTACTTCTTATCGCCGGCCCATACGATCCAGACTTCGGGCAAAAACTCAAGAAGCTCGCAGAAAGTCTGGGCATCGGCGGCACAATCCAATTCCCAGGATATGCCGACAACGAACTTAAACGAAAACTGCTCTCGGCCGCTGATGTTTTTGTGCTGCCGTCAACGGATGACAGTTTCAGCGTAGCAGTAATTGAAGCCGCACGGTTCGGCCTCAGCTGCATCCTATCTCCTTACGTCGGTGCGGCAGAATATATTCCACAGGATCTACTGCATATTGCCGAACTCGACGAGTCCTCATGGGCCAAAGTATTGTCCTCGGATTATGCCCGAACCGACAAACGTTCCAATGATTGGATGGACCAGTTTTCCGTTGAGACTCTTGGCAAAAAATGGAAGATGCTTTATCTGGAAGTTACCTCTGCAAAATCCGGTTATAAGAACAAGGAGTCTCAGTCATCATGAAACCTTCGAATGATCAACTTGAGCGGATAGCCAGAGAATATGATGCCTTTATGGAAGAAATATCGGCGCTGACCTCAGACTATGGCGAAAGTGATATCAAACAATATCTCACCATGCATCGGGTTCGAATTTCATCACAAATCGCGGTTCAATTAGGGCTGATTGAACGAGACAACCTGAATGATGGGACGATGCTTTCTCTTGGTGGCTGGCCCGGAATTGCACTCATCATTCTGAACCGGCTCACCGGCATTTCCGGAACATTACTGGACCACCCGGCTTTACTGACTGATACCATGAGCAGTTTCTACCATGAGCATGGACTGGAAACGGTTGCATTCGACTTTTCCGAAACAACATCACGCCCGCTTCCTCTTTCCGGCGAATTTCAGATCATCGAATGCTGTCAATGCATTGAGCATTGGAATTTCAGCCCAATTCCTTTATTCAAACAGGTATTTTCTACACTGCTTGCTTCTTCCGGAAATATGCTGATCACCGTCCCGAATGCAACGAGCCTGTATCGCCGTCTTGCGGTTCTTTCCGGACAAAATCCATATCCAGCCATGCAATCGTTTATTGATGTGGATAATCAAAAAGACGGGGCCGAGGTGGCCCCGCACTGGCGGGAATATACTAAAGGGGATCTGCAGAGATTAATCGCTCATTGCGGCGGAACCTGTAGTGAACTGCGAACGGCGTCTTACGCGCCTGCCACCTATAATTCGATGGGACAGCGAATCTACTCACTATTCAACAACCTGCACCCCAACTTCAAAGAAAACGTCGAAGCCGTTTGCAGAAAAGTATGACGACCTCTCCCTCTTCACTTACCCGACAGGAACCGGCTCCTGTTCTTATTTCGGTGTACGACCGCCGCGAGCATCTTCAGCGTTGCATCGCAGCCTTATTGAAAAATCCTGAAGCAAGTAAAACCACCCTTTATATTGTATCGGACGGAGCGAAGGATGAAAACCGTAAGGGCATCATCGAAGAAATCCGAGACTACATATGCTCGATCTCCGGATTTAAAAAAATAGAAACTCGCTTCCGTGAAAAGAATTGGGGTATGCGCGCGTCCGCCTTAGATGCCATTGATTGGGTATTTTCCAAACATGACAGCATGATCCGCATGGAAGATGACATTGTCTGTTCACCCCATTACCTTACCTACCTGAACAGCGCGCTCGAGACCTATAAAGCTGATAAACGGATATTCTGCATCTGCGCCCACACTCATCCACACTACAAACCTCCAGCAAACTATATGCACGACGTATTCCTGTGGCGGTCATTCTCGCCATGGGGGTTTGCAATATGGAAAGACCGGTGGGAGGAACTTCTTGATGTTACAGAAGAAGAACGTAAACAGTTGAACGATCCCGCCGTATGGAAAGCCTATTGCCGCAACCGCCCCATTCTTTCTTCGCGTAAAAACTACATTGAAGGACTACTGCATAACGATGCCCGTATTAACCTGCATATGTTTCTTACGAACACCTATGGCATTTACCCGAACAAAGCGCTGAGCATCAATAGCGGCATGGATGGAACCGGCGCTCATTGTGGTCTGGGATGGACTTACCCCAAGCAACTGCTGGGCAATGCCCCTATCCAGTTTCCGGACCACCTGGAACCATCAAAAAAGATCCATCGGAAACTTTATAGAATCCAATATTCGCTATTAAACCATGGCATCGGGGGCATGTTGCGTTCACTGGGATTTTTCGATACTTTCTACGCTATATTCCGGGGAATATTCGGATCTGTACCAAAAGGAAAGTACACTTGATGGAAGAAAATAGCATATTGCACGTGGGGGCGCCAAATATTGGCAGCCGGGAAAAATTCTTTGAACGGGCCAACCAGATGTTCGACCGACGCTGGCTGACTAATCGCGGAGAGCTCGTGCAGGAATTGGAACAAAAGCTTGCTGATTACCTCGGAGTAAAACATTGCATCTCGATGTGCAACGGTACCGTTGCGTTGGAGATTGCCATTCGTGCGCTCGGATTGTCAGGTGAAGTCATTATCCCTTCCCTTACCTTTATTGCCACCGCCCACTCATTACAGTGGCAGGAAATTACCCCGGTCTTTTGCGACATCGACCGAAATACCTATTGCATCGATCCCCGGGAAATTGAAAAACACATCACTCCCAAAACCTCTGCGATCATGGGCGTCCATCTATACAGCCGCCCGTGCGATATCGAAGCATTGCAAACTATCGCCGATAAACACGGCATCAAACTACTGTTCGATGCCGCCCATGCCTTTGGGTGCTCTCACAAGGGGACCATGATCGGCAACTTCGGCGAATGTGAAGTCTTAAGCTTCCATGCCACAAAATTCTTCAATACGTTCGAAGGCGGAGCCATCACCACCAACAACGATGAGCTGGCTGAAAAAATCAGGCTCATGCAAAACTTTGGATTCAAGGGAATGGATGACGTCGGATACATCGGCACCAATGGTAAAATGAGTGAAATCTGTGCTGCCATGGGCCTGGTTAACCTGGAAGAGCTTGCCTCCGTACTGGAAACAAATAAGCGTAACTACCATGCATACAAAACCGGCCTCGACACCACTCCCGGACTTACGCTCATCGAGTTCAACGAAAACGAAAAGTGCAATCGGCAATACGTCGTGGTCGAAGTAGGAGCCGATTACCCCATGACGCGCGATGAATTGATGGAACAGTTGCATGCACACAACATCCGGGCCCGTCGCTATTTCTGGCCCGGTTGCCACCGCATGGAACCCTATCGTTCCCTCCAACCCAATGCAGGCATGATGCTGCCGATCACCGAAGAGATTGCTGAACGCATCCTTGTGCTCCCGACAGGAACAGTTGTTGATGCAAAGATGATCGAACGCGTTCTGAATACCTGCAAGGGGAAATACTCATGAATATTTCAAATGTATTAGTCTTCCCTTGCGGAACAGAATGCGGCCTTGAGATTCATAAAGCATTACAATACGAAAAATATGTGCAACTGTTTGGCGCAAGTAGTGAAGCAAACAATGCCGGCGCATTTGTTTTTGAAAATTACATCAAGACAACGATCCCTTATGTGTCTCATCCGGATTTCATCACCCAATTCAATGATCTATGCATACGACACTCAATAGACTATGTATTTCCTGCCCATGACAGTGCCGCGCTCTATCTGTCAGAACATCAGGAAACATTAAAAGCCGAAGTAGTCACCTCCAGTTATTCAACAAATTTCATTTGCCGTTCCAAGCTCCGCACTTATGAGCATCTGGCCAAGACTGTATCAGTACCACTCCTCTACACCCCCTCTGCATTGAGAAAATCCATGCTCCCTCTTTTCCTTAAACCCGATATTGGACAGGGCTCGCAAGGCACTGCTATTGCCCGGGATTTGGAGAGCATCAAGCATCATCTTAGACAGGACCCAGGAATCTTGATCATGGAATATCTTCCGGGCAAGGAATACACCATCGATTGCTTCACAGATCGCCATGGGAATGTGCGGTTCGTTGGCGGTCGGGAACGCAGAAGAATAAAATCAGGCATTGCTGTTAACTCAATACGGATCAAAGACGAGCGCTTCAACGAATGGGCCGAAAAAATAAACTCCACTCTTCCCTTCCGTGGGGGTTGGTTCTTCCAGGTAAAGGAAAAATCATCCGGGCAGTTCGTCCTCATGGAGGCGGCTCCGCGTATGGCAGGCACCTCGGCACTCACTCGCAATAGAGGAGTCAACCTTCCCCTTCTGAGCCTCTATGATGCCATGAATATGGAAGTCTCCATCCTTGAGAATGATGTAGAAAACGAAATTGACCGAACCTTTGTGAATCGGTTTCGCCTGGCTACCGAATTCGAAACCGTTTACTGCGATTTCGATGACTGCCTTGTTGTACGGGGCAAAGTAAACACAGATTTACTATGCTTCCTGTACCAATGCATCAACGAGGGAAAAAAAATAGTCCTGCTGACACGGCATGCGGATAATATCAACAACAGCCTCGCTCACTATAGACTTTCCGAACTGTTCGATCAGATAATCCATATACAAGACGGAACTCCAAAATCAGAATACATAGAAAAATCCCGCTCCATCTTTATCGATGACTCTCATCGAGAAAGGGTTGATGCTGCACAAAAAGGGATTTCCGTCTACTCCCCCTGCACCATATATAATTGAAGGATTCAGTATGAAAGTTCTCCACAGCTATTGCCTGAACTTTAACATTGGTGACTATGCGCTCGGCATTGGCATCAAGAACCTGCTCCGGCACAATCTCGATATAGACTTCATTGCACAGACCAATCTGCAAGGCCGCGAATTCAACGAATACTATATTAATCAGGTAGTCAATAAACTGTACGACCTGCTCGTGATCGGCGGCGGAGGCATCATCCACGGCGCACATTGGCCGCAAGGATGGTTCTGGCTCATTGAAAAACAGAATATTGGAAAAATCTCCACTCCCTTCGTGATCTATGGTGCAGGCTACAACTACTTCGAGGACGAACAGGGCATTCCTGAGCGGGGAATCGAACACCTTAGACATACCGCCGAAGAAGCCCTTTTCTTTTCAGTCAGAAACGATGGCAGCAAGGAACGTTTGCTTGAACAAACGAATATCGATGCCGTGGAAATACCGGATCCCGGATTCCACATTGGCCTCGACACACAATACGACCCATTGATTGAAGGCGACTATGTGATCATTCAACTGGCCGACGACAAAAGCGAGCTGCGCTTTGGTGGAGCCGAAAAAAGAGATCGGTTCATCCTGCAGATGCGCGAAGTTGTGAAAGACCTTTCCTCAAGACTCAAAGTGGTTCTCATCCCGCATGTTTTTAATGACATTGCTCTGAGCGAAGCTGTCGCAGAAGGACTTCAGGGAGTGACCGTTTTTCCTTTTTCAAAATATGCATTTGATCGATGCGACAAAGTGATCGGTCTCTATAAATACGCGAAGTATGTACTCGCGATGCGGGGGCATGGACACATTGTGCCGATCGGTTTCAACACTCCGGTCATCGCACTCGAAGCTCACCCGAAGGCGCGTGGACTAATGGAAAAGCTTGGGCTCTCTGAGTATGTGGTCAAAGTGAACAACACCTCTTTCATCGAGGAATGTAATGCCGCCACGACTAAACTGGAGAGTTCCTACAACGAATTAGTTTCCCGCTACCAAACGATTAACTGCGAGCTACTGCAGCAAAGCAATGCGGCCTGCAACGAAATCAAATGCCGAATTGAAACCCTATGAGCGAGCGTTCCTCCCGGGAACGACTAATCCAACCACGGCTCCAAGAGAGACAGCTAATCCGGCCAACTGCAGAATAGAACCGGCCTTCTTTGACGTGCATTTGAATACGACCTCGCTTGCTCCTGCGGGGACATGAACGCCCATTGATAATGCATTCGCACGAAAGATAGGCACCTCGTCCCCATCAACAAATGCCTTCCACTGAGGCTGAAATCGCTGGGTAAAGAGCAGGACAGCATCCTGCTTTGTATCCACCTGCACCTTGAGAGAACTGGTTTTCCATTCGACAGCCTGCGGCTCAACAAAGCCTTTGCCTACCGGCGCAGGGAGGTCGGCATCGACCAACACCTGCCCCACAACGTCGTGGTTTCCGGCGAAGAGCTGCCCCATCATTTGCTCAGACTCAACCTTTCGCCAATCATGGAAGAGGGAAAGGCGCGGCAGCGTTTTCTGCAACTCGAGAACAACCTGATCCTGTGCTCGCTCGGGCCGCGCCATCGACTGCACGACCAGCTTTTTATCCGCCCCCATTCCAAAGCGGTAGAACATGACGGGTTTGAAGACATCCTTCGGAAGCTGATTAACGGCACCGGCCGGAGCCAGGGCATATTTAACCGAGGTGGACTGAAGCAACGCAACCATGTTCTGGTTCGCCCCCGCCAGATAATCTTTGTATTCCTGGCTCAGTCGCGGTGCCTGCCAAAACCAGAACCCCTTGATTCCGTGTAACGGGAAATCAACACCGATCCAGCGGTTGTAGATGCCGTTACGGTCGAACGTGAAGACCCGGTTGTTTCCATTGTTTTCCTTGAGATAGTTGATAACCACATTTCCACGCCGCATCTCGGACAGATCATCTGCCTGGAAATAGTGCTTCGTAAGATAGAGGGAATCAACCACCGGGAAGAGGCAGACCAATCCACCGACCAGCACAACCGCTTTTTTTGCAACCTTGGCAGTCAGCAGGGCGAAAATCCCGGCAGAAACCGCCGCATAGAACGAACTGAGCATCATCCGCTTCACGATCAATGGAGCGGAATCACCCCATGCGGAAAATTTGGTTTCAAAGCCGGAGGCACCCAGCATCAGCACCAATGAACATAGCAGGAAACAGCCACTTACTGCCGCTGCGGCAATCCAGCCGCGTTTTCTTGTTTTTTCCGACACGAGTAATGCATCGAAGCCGTAAGCAGAAAGAATACCCAGCACAATACCGAGATTGTGCAGGAATTTGATTGGAGCACGGATGCTGCCGAAAAGAGGCAGGTTGACAACCAACCGATAAAGCGGCGTAAACTTACCGAATGCCAACACCAGAAGAACTAAAGCCATGGACCACCAGAAAATGAGAGTTGCCCGTTCGTTTCCATCCTCCTTCCGACCGCAAACAGCAAGAAGAGCCACCAACGACAGAATGAATGGAATCAAGCCGAGGTAGACGTTATCAAGGCGGAAGTTACGAAACCCCTGTCCCGTTTCCGCCCATTCGGCCGCCTGCCCGGTTTTACCCCAATAGGGCGCTTCCGGATCGCCCGTTTTCCACCCCATAAAACCGGGAGCGAGCAGATCAGGAATCTCTTGCGGCGGCTGGCTCCATTGCGTAAGAAAATTCCAGGTATTCTCGGAGGATTCGTTGACAGTGGATGCCTGAACAACACTGGTCTTATAAGCAGAGAGCGCGGTTCCCACGGAAAGGATCAAGCCGACCAACGCTATGGGCACAAGCGTCAACACCCAGCTTAGCGGCTTCTTCGGCGAGGTTTGCACCAGACGAAACAGGGCATACGGAGCCAACACAACACCAAACAACAAGCCGATATCCTGTTGCGAAAGCAGCATGAATCCAACTGCCGTACCGCAAAGAACCGCCCAGCAGAGTCGCCGCAGTCCGTTGGCCATAATACTCTTTTCCAACAGCACCAACGCTGCTGCAAAAAAACAGGCCACGGCCAGCTTGCCATAGTGCCCGGCAGCGGCAAGCGTGGACGAGCCCAGCCAAAAGGCGGAAACCGCCCCGAAAAAGGAGGCTGCCCAACTCCGCTTCCGCAGCCGCAGAAACACCAGCAATAGAAAGGAAGAGGCCACCAGGGTCAATGGCGCATAGAGATCGTTGAAAAGGAATGGCGGGAGTGCGGCATGCAGGAAGGTTTTCGGAGAAAAGCTCGGGCTGCGCACACTGCCGAGAATAAAACCTCCATAGCCCGGGGCAAACATTTGCCCCATCTTCGGCCGGCCGCCGACAATCTGGCCAATGTTCGCATCGGATGCGGCAAAGGCATTGTCAGGCCCCAACGCACAGCGAAACACAACGGCCGCCAGCAGAATCAGTAATCCTAGTGCCGCAGCATATCCCACCCACGTCTTTCTCATGAAAGCATTCTCCTTCACTCAACCATCCTCTGTCTTTTGTTTCAGAATAAACACGGTCGTCCCCACCAAGCCCAACAGGTTGGCAACTCCGGCAACTGCAATAATCTCAAAAGTGTTCCCGTGGAAAAGCTGGACTCCGCCATAGTAAAACAAAGCGGAAACCACCACGATGGATGCCGCTTTGAAGCGCCGTTGCGCCAGCAACAACGAGGTGTTTATTCCCAGCAAAACCGAAATTCCCATCACCACCGCCATCCAGCGCGTTTGGCCGATCAATGCCGCGCCAGGCTCCTGAATCCCGAACAGGAAATGATGTAGGAACCGGGGAAAAAAGATGCAGAACATGAGAGAAATGGCCAGAAAGACCGATGTATAGGCCACACCTCGCAGATAGATTTTCCGATGCTCCTTTGTAAACTCCCCGGCGGATGAAACTTTAGGAAACATGGCCATGGTAACCGATGCCGTGAGAAACACCACCATACGCCCCAGCGTGGCAGCCTTTGCAAAGTCGGTCTCGGCAGGCAGGAAATGCTTCACAAAAACCACATCGCCATTCATGAGTAGCGCGATGCTGAACTGAATGAAAAAGCATTGTGCCAGATACAGACGGAAACTGGGCAGCTTTTCCCGATCAGCAGGAAATTTCATGATCAGCAACATCAGTACGATGAGGGAAATGATCAGGTTAAAATAGCTGCCCCCTACGTGACCCAGCAGTGCCCATCCGCAGGCGGGGTAGAGTAGAATGACGAAACTCGCACCAATCACCAACCGGCTGATCGCACCGGAGACGGAAGCCACAGCCGACCAGCCAAACTGCTGAAGGCCCCGCATGGCGCCGCCGATCACCGGCGTGAGAAAGAGCGCGGGTATAGCCGCCGCCGATACCACCACCGGTGCCACACGGTCCAGATGAAAGGCCGCGGCAATCTGCCGTGCGAATACAATACAGATTGCAGAACAGATGATCGAAGGAACCCCGGCAATCAACATCCATTTCCGCACCAGCCGCTTAACCGTACCGGAACGGCCCTCCTTGATCAGCAAACTGGTATAATGTGTTGTGGCCGTAGCCAGCGTCCCCACTGGACGGGCAACAATGGCAAACAATGAAAAAAAGGTCGTCAATAACGCATAGTCGACCGGCGACAGCGCACGGACAACAATCATCTGGAAGCCCACGTTGCACACATTTGCAACCATTGAGGCCATCGACAGCATCATGGCATGGCAGAACAGGGAATCGCGGCGAAGGAAATCAACAATCCGGGAAAGAAACTGGTCGTAGAGATTCACAACAAAGCTGAACGGGGAATAGAGCAACCTCATCCGCACAATGGCGAGAAACATATCGAGCGAGGAGTTGAAAAAGCGGACCTTGGACCCCTCCACATCTTTCCAGATGGTGGGTTCTTCCTGAACAGTGTAGTTGTGCCGTCTGAGCTGATAGAGGATATCTACATCAAATGCGAAACGGGTGGTTCCAATGTTTGGAAGAATAGTTTTCCAGGCATTGGAAGAAAAAATCTTGGCACCGCACTGGGTGTCTTTGTATTTCAGGCCAAGCAGGATGCGCGTCAGCCAGTTGAAGGTTCGGGAGGAGAGTAGGCGCATCGCTTTTTGAGGAATGGTGACATCTGCACCTTTCATCCAGCGCGACCCGATTACACCGACTTTGCCTTGCGACTTTTCATACAGCCGGAAAAATTCTTCCGGCGATGTCGCGCCATCGGCATCGACAAAACCAATGTAGTCCCCAACCGCTTCCTTTACCCCAAGAATAACCGCCCCGCCCTTTCCGACCCGATTAGGCTCGTCGATCACCCGAATACTGGAATGCTTTTTTGCAATTTCGAAAGCAATGTCGGCCGTATGATCTGTGCAGCCGTTAGCGACCAGAAGAATTTCCGCGTCATCGCCTAGCTTCCCTTGAAAGAAGGAAGCGTAGGCTTCCAATACGGGCGGAAGACGCTCCTCTTCATTATGGGCAGGGATGACGATAGAAAATTTCATTCGGACTCTTTCAGCTTTAAAAGGTCCAGCACGGTATGTGCCTGTCCAAAGTGTGGTAGTTCAGCCAATTGCGAGTAGCGCATGGCTAATGCTTTTTTCAAAGCGATCAGATCGTGATTGGAGACCTCAGCGATGGCGGGGGATTCGATCGAGAGGCCGTACCCGCTGAAGGCGGCGACGGGGGCGGTAGTGGTTTCAAGAACCTCAACCAACATGGCACGATTGAGAAGATGATATTTTTTTGCCTGGTCGGTGGACATGTCGGGGTAATAACAGAAAGGCCCCATTTCCATGCCGCGCGGAACGGAGCGATTGGCCTCGATGGCAAGATACGTGTCCTGCGTCAGCAGCTCGCTGCCTTCGGGGCTGTTTTGTTTTACGATCCCGGCGGCTTCGCGCAGCAACGCCAGATCGCTCTGCTCTTTAAACTGCCACCAGATCCGGTCGCGGCCGCGAACGAACCAGTCCTGATTGATCGATGAAGAGAAGGAAGAAGCCACGCTTGCCAGGAAAAGAAAAGCGAGCGCAGGCACCTGCCATTTATTTCCAATCATTGGAAGAACGGTCAACACCAGGGCCGCGGCGAGGATGGGATAGGCGATGACCTGATAGTCATCATACGGGAAGGCCGCAATGCCGTGCACAGCGGAAATTCCAATCCCGCAAAGCCATAGCAACAACACGAAGGGGTTGCCCTTCCCTTCCAGTCGCTGGAAACAGAGAGCGGCCAGTGTCAGGAATGTAAAGATCAGGTAAGCCTGCACAAAACGGGAAACAAAACCGACTTTAAGGGTCAATAGTTTGCCCAGCCCGCCCGGATCCCGCCCGGCGTGATAACCCAGCAAACCGAAGTGCGCCTGTTCCGGTGCCGCAATAAACGAAGGCAGATAAACCGCGAGCAGCATCAGCCCGCCGCCTATTCCGAACCACAGCCAATCCAGCTTCCGCTCTTTCTGAAAGATCAGCCAGATCCCCGTGATTGGAAGAACAATGCCGGCAGAAAGGCGCGTTCCGGCCGCCAACGCCAGCAGCGCGCCGCCAACGATCAGCGCCACCTTATTGCGAAGCGTCAGCAGATAAAACCCGCTCATCAGAAAAAAAGCACACAGCGCATAGGTTTTCACCACCGTCGTGAAGTAGCTTTGATAGACATTACACGCGATCAGCAGAAAAACGGCCACGAGAGCCATGCCGCGCTTTTCCGATGTACGGAAAACGAGGAGTCCGGCGAATAATGCAGCGAGCAATCCGAAAACGGAGGTGATGGCGCGCCCGCCGGCCACGCCGAATGTTCCAATGATTGGAAACAAGGCGGAATAGACGTGCGGGAAAACCGGGCCCTGCGTGTATGCGAAATCCTTATACGGTGCATGGCCTTCCGAAACCATTTTTGCAGCATAAAGGTACCACCCTTCATCCTGGTTCAGGTTTCCGTGCCGCAGATTCATTACGTTCAGAAACAACGCAAGTATCAGCGCCAGACTTCCAATGATTGGAACCGATTTATTCATTATCCCTTAAACACGAATTTCTTGCGCATCGTGAAATTGGTCACCATGGCACAGATGAATACGAAAAAATAGGCCCAGGTGACCTGCCAGTTGAACTGGGCAATTAAAAACCGGCTGACCCAGGTGAAAAACAGAAACGATCCGGTGGAAAGCGCATAGAAAAGTCCCACTTCTTTAGCTTTCTGGTGCTTGCCGTCATTAAATACAAAAATTACGTTCGTGATATACGCCACGGTGTTCGATGCCAGAAAGGCCGTAATCTTATTAAACACAAAATTCCGCAGCAGCACCTCTTCAGAAACCGTTCGGATCTGCCCGCCCATCAGGGTGATAATTGAACCAAACGGGTCACCGTCGCGCAGACTGGGCAGAACAATCCAGGCCATTAAATAGAAAACAAGCACGTCCACCACGAAGGTAATTCCTCCGCAAAAGAGATACTTGATAAACTGTGCGTGGACATTTTCTTTGTCACGAAGGAACGCACTCAAACTGGTTACTGGATTCGGCATAGGTAAAAAACTTAAAAGATAGTACGCAAAGCCCCTATGACATTGCGAGAGTTTTATCCTGCAGGAACGGCAAAAATGCGACCGAGACGCAGGTGTTCAACAAAAAATACCCTACCCCCGAAAGCGGATGCAAACTTGACCTTAAAGCCAATTATTCTATCTTATGTCTTCATTTTGCAGATAAGAGGTACACTTTGAGTTCAGAAAAGTTCTTCCGCAAGTCAGACTGGATTGCCTGCTGGGTAACCTTTGCCATTTCATTAGTTGTCTACACCCTCACACTTCAGCCCACATTGGGCCTCGAAGATTCGGGTGAATTAATCGTGGCCTCCGACTATCTCGGCGTACCCCACCCCCCCGGCTATCCCATCTGGACCCTGCTCACCTGGTTCTTCCAGTGGGTGTTCCATTCCGTCACCTTCCACGGCCAGCCGAACCCGGCCTGGGCCGTCAACTGGTTCTCGGCCGTTTCCGGTGCGGGTGCCTGCGGCGTAATCGGCCTGCTCATCAGCCGTTCCGGTATGGATCTGCTCCGCAGCCTTAAAAAAGAAAACGACATGCTGGGCGAAAGCACGGAAAGTCTGTTCTGTGCTTCGGCCGGCATCTGCGGCGGCCTGCTGCTGGCCTTCGGTCAGGGCATGTGGTCGCAATCCGTGATTGCCGAAGTATATTCCCTCAACATCTTTTTCCAGTCGCTCGTGCTCGCTTTCCTCTACCGCTGGATGCGCGAACCCGGCAATTCCAAATGGCTGATGCTCTGTGCGTTTGCCTTTGGACTGGGGATTACCAACCACCAAACCCTCATGTTCATGGGGCTGGCCATTGCGGTTGCCGTCGTCTTCAATGAACTCGAAATTTTCAAACCGAAATACCTGGGCTTTGTTGGCGGCGCGGTTGTTGCGCTCGTCATTTCGCTGGCCGGCGTCTACTACGGCAACCTGTTTCTGCAGATTCTCGGCATCGCGGCCTGTATTGTCTGCTGCCTGCTGATTCGTGAAAAATTTCTGGTCCGCGACTTCGTCATCACCGGCTCTCTGTACATTCTGCTGGTCGGATTCAACAAAATGGCCGTCGGCAATCCGGATATGGCCAAATATATGTGGGTCTCCGGCCCGGCGAACCCCGGTTTCTGGATCTGGACCATCTATGCACTGGCTGTCCCGACGCTGGCCACTTTCCTGCTGCCCAAAGGGAAAATTGTGGGCCCGACCTTCCTCGTCATGTTCATTGGACTGGGATTCTATTTCTACATGGCCTTTTCCTCCGATCAGAATCCGCCGATCAACTGGGGCTACCCCCGCACCTGGCAGGGCTTCATGCACGCCATCACCCGCGGCCAGTACGAACGGGTCAAGCTGGCGCACGTCTTCACACCGCGCTTCCTGGAGCAGTTGTCCACCTACTTCATGGACCTCCGCTCCCAGTTTATGTGGCCGATCGCCATACTGGCCATCATCCCGTTTGGCTTCATCTGGAAAACCGGCAAACGCAATATCAACTGGCTCATCACCACCTTCGTTGCCTTCCTTTCCGTGGGCCTCGTTTTCATGATTCTGCAAAACCCGAAAACCGATATCCAAAGCCTGTTCATCGGCCGGGTGCAATACATTCAGTCGCATGCCATCTTCGTGCTCTGGCTCGGCTACGGAATCCTTCTGCTCATGGCCTGGCTCGAAACGCTGGCAAAGAACAACCCCTTCACAAAGATCATCGGCGTAACCATGGTGCTGCTGCTGCCGTTTTCTCTCATCCACAAAAACTACAACAACGAGTCGCAGCTCAAGGTGGTTGGTGGTGCAGAGCAGAACGGACACGACTTCGGCTGGCAGTTCGGCAACTGGCAGCTCCGCGGCGTGGAAGGCATTAAAGACGATCTGAAATACTGGTATCCCGATGAAGAGGAATTCCAGAAACAATGGGCTGCCTACCCGAACAAAAACTATCCCCAGCCGATGGGCCCCAATGCCATCTTCTTCGGCGGAACCGATCCGGGCCGTTTTGTGCCCACCTACATGATCTACTCCGCAAAAGTCCGCCCCGATGTCTACCTCATCACCCAGAACGCACTGGCCGACAACACCTATATGAACGTCATGCGCGACCTCTACGGCGACCAGATCTGGATTCCGTCACCGCTCGATTCCAACCGCGCTTTCCAGATGTATGTTCAGGGCGTACAGAATGGAAGCATCCAAGCCGGAGCCGATGTTAAAACGGAAGGCGGAAAAGTGCAGGTGCAGGGCGTAGCCGGTGTGATGAAAATCAACGGATTCCTCAGCAAAATGATTTTCGACCACAACCAGTATCTCACAGAAACAAAAACTGACGAAAAAACCCGTCCGGTCGGTGCTGCCGTGGTGTATGAAGATCCGGCCAAAGATCCTCTAACCGGGCTCCCGCCCCAGCGCACCTTCTATGTGGAGGAAAGCTATGTGCTGCCATGGATGTATCCTTATCTGACCCCGCACGGCCTGATCATGAAGATCAACAACAAGCCCACCCCGCTGACGGCGGAAAATATCAAAAACGACACCGACTTCTGGAACTGGTATTGCGATCGCCTGCTCAACGATGAAAAATTCATCCGCGACATTGTGGCCCGCAAATCGTTCTCCAAACTGCGCAGCGCCATTGCCGGCCTCTACGCCGCCCGCGGCAAACCGAAGGAATCGGAAGCCGCCTTCCGGCAGGCCGTTGCCCTCTACGATCTCAGCCCGGAAGCCAACTTCCGCCTGGCTGATCTGATCTCCAAACAGGGACGCTTCGACGAAGCCATTGCACTTTTTGATGATTTCCTTGAAAAGGACCCGAAAAACGAAAAAGGCGCGGCCTTCAGAAACAACCTGAAGAACCTGAAAAAAATGGCCGCCCGCCGCAGCGAGCTGGAACAGAAGTTCAAAACCGGGCAAGTCAACTTCCAGGAAGTCATGGAGCTGGTCAACATCCAGTACAACATGGGCCAAAGCCGTAATGCGGAAGCCCTCGTTCGCAACATGCTGAATGCTGATAAAGTACCGCCGGAAGGACTGATGTCCGTTGCCCAGTTCATGGCCCAGAAACGCAAACTGGATCTCGTCGAACTCGCACTCAAGAAATATACGGCCGCCAAGCCGAAAGACACACAGGGCTGGATCAACCTCGCCGGCCTGCAGCTCGCGCTCAACAAACGTGGTGAAATGTGGATTTCGCTTAAAAAATCCATCGAAATCGGTGGAGAGCCGGTCCGCAATCACCTGCGAAAAGACAAGCGATTCGATACCATACGTAATACCAAGGAATTTCAGCAGCTCGTTCCAACGAAAAAGCCGGTCTCCAATTTGGGCCTCGCTCCATTGCCCGGACTATAGGCACCCCATGTGAAAATCCTCGTATACGACGATAACCCGGATTTTGGCGGCCATCAGGTGATGGCCTGCCACGGCATCGAAGCTCTGGCAGCCGAATCCCCGGTTGAAGTTCTGTATATGGTTAACCCGGCAAACCGGAAACTGACCGGCCGGCTGGGCGGCATTAAAAACATCCGGACATTGGAAGCCGACCCCGCTCAGTTCCCATCGCTGGTCCCCGACTGCATCCTTTGCATTCAGGGCGATATTGCACAATCCAGCGCCGGCATTCAGGCAGCCCTGAAAACCGGCATCGAGTGTATCAGCTATATCGCCATTCCGCACCGTATGGCCGATATGGGCGCAAAACTGGGCCGGTTGCGCGACCTGAAAAACACGCCGCTCCTCAACCGCCCCGATCGCTACATCACCATCTCTGAAAGCATGAAAACACTCCTGCAGGAACGAGGGGTGAAAAAAGAAATATCCGTAGTACCCAATGGCATTCTATGCCCGCCGGAACGGTACAAACCACCCAACGGCCCTCATTACACCATCGGCCTCATCGGCCGCATCGAGTTTAATCAGAAACAGCAGGACTTTTTCGTTCGTACCTTTCTTCAGCATCCCGAAGCATTTTCAAACTGCCGGGTGCTCTTTGTGGGGAGCGGCCCGGATGAGCAGAAACTAAAAAAACTGATCGAGGACAACGAGGCCCTATCGCTGCTGCCCTGGCAGGAAAATATGGAATCCGTCTATGAGCAGCTGAACCTGCTCGTGATTCCCTCGCGCTTCGAAGGCGTTCCGCTGGTCATGCTCGAAGCCCTGGCCCGGGGAATTCCAGTCATTGGAAGCCGCCGCGATGGCATGCGCGATGTCCTGCCGCAGGAATGGACGTTCGATGCCGAAAATGCCGCCGCCCTCGCCGCCACCTTTTCCAACGTGAGGAAAAACGGGCCGGATCGGATTGAAGAGCTGCAGAGCCGGATCATTACCGACCATTCCATGGAAGCGTTTAAACAGAACTTCGTGAAAGCCGTCACGCCTAGTGAAGGGACGACCTCCGTGTCGTCCTAATCTGAAGCCATTCCCTTCGTAGGACGGAACAGAGCCCGTCCCTCCACATACCAGACGAGCGGTCACAAAAAAACGCCGGATTCCAATGACAGGAACCGGCGTTTTTCATTTCCAATGTTTGGAAAATCAGGCGTCTTCGAAGAGCCAGGTGGAGAGATAGCGCTCGCCGGTATCGCAGATGACCGTAACGATCAGCTTGCCTGCGTTTTCAGCTTTCTTCGCCAGCTCAATGGCCGCATGCACATTACCACCTGCAGAAATGCCGCAGAGAATGCCTTCTTCTTTGGCCAGACGACGCGCCATCGAACCGGCTTCATCGCCATCGATTTTCACAATGTCATCGATGATTTCTGTGTTCAGGTTGTTCGGGATAAATCCCGCACCAATGCCCTGAATTTTATGCGGACCGGGCTTGCCACCGGAAATGACCGGCGACTGAACAGGCTCAACTGCAACGACTTTGGTTTCCGGCTTCTTTTCTTTCAGCGCAGAACCAACACCCGTAAGTGTTCCGCCGGTGCCCACACCGGCCACAAAGATATCAACAGCGCCATCAGTATCCGCCCAGATTTCTTCGGCGGTGGTGGAGCGATGAATGTTCGGATTCGCCGGGTTATCAAACTGCTGAAGCATGATCGCATCCGGATTTTCTTCAACCAGCTTTTCCGCCGTGGCAATGGCCCCCGGCATTCCATTTTCGGCCGGCGTCAGAACCAGCTCGGCTCCAAGAACCTGCAGCAGACGGCGGCGTTCAATACTCATGCTTTCCGGCATGGTCAGAATCAGCTTATATCCTTTGGCCGCAGCAGTGAAAGCCAGCGCAATACCGGTGTTTCCACTGGTCGGCTCAACGAGCGTTGAGCCCGGCTTGATCAGCCCTTTGGCTTCGGCATCTTCAATCATTGCAACGCCGATACGGTCTTTCACACTGGAGAGCGGGTTACGCGATTCCATTTTAACCGCAACAGTGGCCGGAAGACCTTCAGAAATGCGGTTCAGCTTCACCAGCGGGGTGTTGCCGACTGTTTTAGTAATATCCTCATAAATAGGCATGTTGAATCTCCGTTAAATATTGAACATGATCGGCTGGTCAGCCGTACGTCTTTCATAATCGTCGTGCAGTTCCTGCAACGTAATCTTCGAGAAATACTCGCGAAGCTCATCACTTGCACCCTGCCACACACGCTGCACCACACAGGAATCCGATTTGCTGCAGCCCTCGGCCAGACAGCCCACCAGGTTGATGTCGCCTTCCGACGCGGAAAGAACATCATATACCGTAATGTCAGCCGGAGACTTCGCCAGACGGAAACCGCCGCGCAGTCCGCGAACGCTGTTTACCAGACCGGCATTTTTCAGCGGAACAATGATCTGCTCGATGTAGTCGGTTGAGATCCCTTCCTGCTCGGAAATTCGTTTTTTCGGAACGGGCTGATCTCCCTGCAAACGTGAAATGCAAAGCAGTATGCGGGTTGCATAACGCCCTTTAGTTGATAATTTCATACGGTCTTCTCCAATAACTGTGAATTGGTTATAGTTTTCATCATGTATAATGGTGAGTTTATTACCCGTCAAGTAGGATTGTTGGAAAACTCAGTACGTATTTTATGGATATGCCGAAACCCCTTTAAAAACCGGATTTACAAACCCTCAATATCCGCTCGTATTTCTACTGTTTTCGACAGAATCAGTAGTCATTTCGCCAATTCACCCCGATACCGGGGCGCATTTTCGGTCCGGTGTAGGTTTCCACCGAAAAGTGGCGGGTAACCTCAAGTTCAGCCACCATTCCGGTTTCGCCTCGTTCATCCAGCGACTGGTTGATCTCAACATACAGGCCCGAAGTAATGTATTTTCCGGCCGCCACCGAGGACCCTTCCCCGGCGGCCTCGGCCTCGCGCCATTCCAGCGTATCAATTCCAATGGCCTGGCGCACCTGGAACATAAAACCCGGCCCGTTCAGTCCGCCCGAAAGCTGACGGGCTGCCGCCGCAATCTGATAGGCCTGGTAGGGTGAAATGGAACTCGTATCCCGATTAAATAAAACATGGGAAAGCACTTCGTCTTCCGGCATCGGCGGCGACGACTCGAGCCGGAAGCGCGGATGATCCGCCGGACCGTTCAGAACCAGCCGGGCCGTCACATCTCGCCGCGAATATTCCGCCGTCAGTCCGTCCAGAACGGCCACCGTCGGCACCGCCCCGTCGAGCATAATTTCCCCTTCGGTAAAGCGGAACTTCTTGCCGATAAAGTTCACAAATCCCCGGCGGGGCTCAATGGACCCTTTCACAGAAACTCCGCGCGGCGCATCCGTAATGTGCAGCCTACCGCCCAGCACAGCCTCAATCATCGAGGCATTCACAAAAACCTGATCCGGCAGTGCCACCTGAATATCCAGCCCGACCGGCGGGGCTTTGCGCTTGCGTTCCCGCACAACCACGATTGCGTTTGTGGTTTGGCTGTCATAGTTCGTCAGCAAAGGCGGAGCCGGCGGCACCAGATTATCGAGCAGAATTTCGGCGCGATCAATCGTCAGCGCACCGGAAACATCCGGCCGCCCCACCCGGCCCTTCACCTGCAGCTGCCCCGAAATCTGCGCATCCATTTCATCGCGCCGTATAATGCCGGCATTGGAAAGGTCCAGTTGCAGATCCAGCCCGGCGGCCCCCAGCTTACCGCTGAGCAGCAAACGGCCGTCACCCCCGTCCGTTGCTGAAGCCTCATTCACCACAAAGCCGTCTGGCGTGGCGGAGAAGTCGGCATTGAAATCGCGAAAAACCAAGCCCAGGTCAAAGTGTTCATAGCGTCCGTTTTCCAGCTTGAGGAACCCCGTCGGCACCCGATTCTGATACGTCACCTGAGTCTTGAGCATACCGCTCACCCGCTGATCCTGAAAGAGAGCCAGCCGGTTGAACAGGTCCAGATCCAAATCCCCCCCCACGTTGGCCGAGATCTCCCCCGGAACGGGGGCATAGCGAAACGGAGCCAGTGTGAAAATGCAGGGCATCGCCAGATCCGCCACAAAATGGCCGTTTATATAATTGGTAATGGAGGTGGAGGCCGACAGCATGCCATCGGCGACGGCAACCGAAATCCGGAAATCCAGTTCCGGCAATTCATCCAGCGCATCCTCCGAACTGGACAGCCCTGCAATCTCCAGACCGGCCGCCACGGTCGGTTCTTCCAGCGAGCCGCCCACAGAAATCGTACCGTTCACCTTCCCGTGAAAATTTGAACTTCCAGCCATTGGAAGCTGCGCCACATCCATTTCAGCCAACGCGCCGGTCAGCGCAAGAGACTCCGGGCTCAGATGCCCGGCCAGCGTGAAGGAAATCGAGTCCCAGCCGGCCACCTCCAGCGCGTCCACCTCCACACCCCAGGTTTTATTACTGGTGGCCACCGTGGATGTTCCGCGCACCAGATACCGATTGGTGGCCGCATCAATAAACGAGGATTCAAGCGCCACGCCGATTGCCCCGTTGGTGAAACCCAGCGACAGATCGCCCATACAGGAATAATCCGGCGTGCTCAGCTGAAACTGCTGCAGCCGCAGCATACGCTCGGCAAAATGCAGCCGGGTTGCCAAGCGCCCGTCCTGTCCCTTGATGGCCAGGTCGGCGGTCAGCACCGCATTCACCTCACCGCCCTGAATCATCGCCTCGCCATCGCCCGAGAGCTGGTCCAGCCCGAAAGTCGGATGCTGCATATCATCGAGCCGCGCAAAAATCTTCAGATAATCTGCGTCATTGCCGGCCAGCACAGCCTCCAGCTCCACGGCTCCATCCGCATCGCCGCTCACCGTCAGCTCCCCGCTCAACCGGCCGGTTGTTAAATATTTCACGCCGCCCGAGTGCACAGCATAGTTCAGCGGTGTGCCGGCCACGCCCTTTTCCACCCGCAGCGTTTTCACATTCAGCCCGTCCAGCCGCACTTCCAAAGGTTGGAAATCTGAGTTTCTCGGTTTTTCGGGCTTCTCCTGCTTCTCATAGGCAGGAAACCGATGCCACGTAATCCGCTCTGCCCGGAGTTCCCGGAAACGGATCCGCTCGTCCAGCAATTCCCGGATCATCCAGCGGAAATGCAGCTTCTCCGCCGTCAGCCAGGTGCCCTGCGCATCGCCGACCTCCAGCGAAGAAACCGTCACCTTACCCGGCAGCCAGCCCGTAATGGTGCCCACCACCACCTGATGCTGGTCCGAATGGCTGAGTGCCGCCGAAAGCGACCGGGCCAGAAACGACTTGCCGGGCGGCGTCTGCAGAAACAGAAAAAAGAGGATCGGGAGCAGCAGAAGCAACCCGACCATTTTCCAGACTATGGATCTTCTCTTCTTCATCCAACCCTCAAAATGCCTGCCCCAGACTGATGTAAAACTGCAACTGTTTTTCCTGCGACGAATCCGGATTCAGCGGATAGGCCAGATCCGCGCGCAGCGGTCCGATCGCCGTAAACCAGCGCACCCCGATCCCCGCGCCATAGCGCAGCGACCGGTTAAGCTCGTCGCTCACCACATCGTTATAAACCGTACCGCCATCCAGAAAAACCACATAACCCAACCGCTGCCCGGGCTGCATGCGCAGCTCGGCCGAAAACTCCAGCAGCTTATTTCCGCCCGTCGGCGTGCCGTTCAGCTTCGGGCCGACCGACTGATATTCATAGCCGCGAATCGAACCGCCGCCGCCCGCATAGAACCGTTCATCCGCCGGCACCGTGCTGATATCGGCCCCGTCGATGCTGCCGAGCGACAAACGGAAGGCACTCGAAAGCCGGGCCCGTTCCCAAAGCAGATGATAGTCGCGCCCTTCAAGATAGGTTTTAAGAAACGAGTCCGACCCATGCGTGTCCTCATTCCAGATCGTTCGCCCGAATGCCTGGTAGCCCCGCATCGGATTAAGTCGGTCATCGCGATAATCCAGACTCAACTGGAGAGGAAGAAAAACATAATTGAACCGGTCCTCCACCGAAAACTGCTCCACCCTGGAATAGTAATATCCCAGGCCGAGTCCCGCCTGGATATTCGGTGTAAAATCCCGCAGCACCATTGCTGTGGTCTTCGCTTTCCGCGCATCATAGGCATCCGGGGATTCCCGGCTGGCCTCCAGATCCAGCACCAGCGACTGATTGCCGTCCAGGAATCCCGAGCGCGTCAGCCGCGCATCCCACAGCAATTCAATCGGCGAAGCGCTCACGGAAGATTCAAACCGCTCGCCGGCCCCGAAGATGTTACGATGCTCCCAATACAATCTTCCGCCCGGGCCGATATCGGAATAATTCACCCCCGCCCGGATGGTTCGGGGCGCACGCTCGTTCAGCGTAATCACAATAGGAATGGCATTCGTGCCACTGGCAGCCCGGCGCGGAGCCACCCGGGCCGATCCAAACTGGCCGGTTCCCAACAAACGCGTTTCAAAGTCCCGCACCAGCTTCGAGTCATACCGCCGCCCCTCCCGCCACGGAACCTGACGTTGGATATATTTCGGCGGCAGCGCATCCAGCCCCTCCACCACAACCGGACCGAAAAAAGCGAGCGGGCCCACTGCAAACTCGAGCGTCAGATCCACCTGCTGATTTTCCCGATCCACCTCCACCGTCCGTTTCCGCAGTGCGGCAAAAGGGTAGCCCCGCCGGTTCAACTGCTCAATAATCCGCCGCTGCTCTTCAAAAACATCCGCTGCCACCACTTTCTTACGCCTGCGCAACAGCGGTTTAATGCCGGCAAGCTGTTCATCGTTGTTCCCGGGAAACAGCACCTTCACACTGCGAAACCGATAGGGTTCTCCCTGCTCAATCCGCAGGTAGACCCGCACCTTGCTGCGATCCGTATCGATCTCCGAGCTGACCCGGCCATCATAATAACCGCGCGATTCCAGAATGGCCTCAATGGCAGGAATATCCTTCTGGATGCGCCGCCGCAGCTGGCCCAGCGTGGAAGGCGGCCGCTTGCGCATCGTGATCGTACGGGCGGAATGGTTGACGGCCCGCTTCACCGCATTGTCCTTCGCCCCCTTCAGCTTCACGCTGTATTCCAAGACCTCCGACTCGGAAAATACAGTAGGCACCATGCACATCCATGCAAGAGCCGACAAAACCAAACCTGAAAGAAAACGATTCAACATACGCCAACAGCCTATGCCATTCTCCTTGAAACTTAAAACCTAAAGCTTAACACTTGAACCCATGAAAATCGGCATATGTGAATGGAACATCCCCGCCACCGGATTCGAGTCCCGCTTTCAATGGGCCGCCGAAGCCGGCCTGCAGGCCGTGGAAATCGACCTGCAAAATGCCGCCGGACACGAAGCGCAGGTCCGCGCATGTTTCAATCATTGGAAGCTCGCAGTTCCAACCCTTGGAATGAATGCCTGCTGTACATACAGCATGTGCAATCCCGCCGACCGCAAAACCATCGAAGCCGCATTTGAAGCTGGCATCAGAACCGCCCTCGAACTGGGTATCGCCAAACTTCAGGTGCCCAGCTTTGCAGCCAGCTTCATCGAATCCACCGATGATTTCAACCAGACCGTGGCGTGCTTCCAGTTCGCCTGCCGCCTTGCCGAAAACACCGACCTCATCATCGGCACCGAAAACGCCCTCTCCGCCGAACAGCAGCTCGAACTGCTCAACCGCGTCGGTTCCGACCGGCTCAAAATCTATTTCGACACCCGCAATGCCTTTGCCATGAACAACCTCAACTCCGCCGGCATTCTCGAAACGCTCTACCCCCACCTCTGCGAAGTGCACATTAAAGACGGCATCAACAACGGTCCCGCCTGCCCGCTCGGCGAAGGCAACTCCGGATTTTTCCAATGTCTGGAAATCCTCAAAGCCCAAAACTACAGCGGCTGGCTCCTGCTCGAAAATGACTACAAAACCCTCGAACAAGCCAGAGTCGACATCGAAACCACAACAAATATCATGGAATAGAAATGGCCATATAATCGGTAGCGAACAGCATCCAATTCAGGCTCCAGATACACAAAGACAATACCCGATCCGGTCTTCGTGCTTCTTGTGCCTTTTCGAGATAATCACAGGGAAGAGAGGAATATAAAATGCAGTTACACATTGGCGTACTTGGACCGCACGACACAACCGACGAACAATATGAACTCGGCAAAGCCGTCGGGCGCGAAATTGCCCGGGCCGATGCCATCCTCTTCTGCGGGGGACTCGGCGGAATGATGACCGCCGCCGCCGAAGGCGCCAAAAGCGCCGGAGGCCAAACCATCGGCATTCTTCCAGGCATTGGAAAAAAGGACGCCAACGAATTTATCGATATCGCCATCCCCACCGACCTCGGGGCCTACCGCAACGCACTGCTTGTCCGCTCCTGCGATGTCGTCATTGCCGTTCACGGTGCCTATGGCACGCTCTCCGAAATTGCCTTCGCCCTCCGCCTGAAGGTTCCCGTGGTGGGGCTCCACACCTGGACCGTCTCCAGCAACGATGCCCCCGATCCCGGCATCCGTGTGGCCACCACCCCCGAACAAGCCGCCCGACTGGCCGTTGAACTGGCACAGTAAACTCAGGGTGGCTATACCCACTTCTGCTCAACGGGCGTTTAGACAGGATAACAGGATCTACGGGATTAGTTTTAACACCCGCTGCGCTAAAGGCGCGAAGAACACAAAGGCAGGTTTTGAAGGATCTGATTCGCAAGACGAGATAATCCTGTCATTCAATCATCCTGTCTAATACCCGTCTGCACCGATTCGTTTTAACACCCGCTGCGCTTGAGGACA
>JAROAZ010000022.1 GCA_029432775.1 Pontiellaceae bacterium B12227
AGTGTAGGAGTGATGGAGTAAGGGTGTCTGGGGGTGAAGAAGGTTCTGTCCATGCGCATTCAATACTCAATACACCACAACGCCCACACACCCTTACACTTTCGTCTGGTCTCCGGACGAAACTTCCTGCCATGACCACGGCCATGGGCGTGGCGGGCATTGTGGAGTCGCGTAGAAAGCAGAATTTGCAGCGCATCTTAAACGAATCGGTGTTGAATACCCCGGACGGGATGCCGCTGGTCTGGTTGGGTAAGCTGTTTGGTCAACGTCAGATTGAGCGGGTGTATGGTCCTGATCTGTTGCGCGATGCCTGTGCCTATGGCGAAGATAAAGGCTGGCGCCATTATTTCTGGGGAGCCGCCCCGGGTATTGTGGAAGAACTCAAGGTCGTGTTGGAGAGTAAGCATCCGAAAATTGAAATTTCCGGAATCTGCTGTCCGCCGTTCCGCCCCTTAACCCCGGAGGAAGAAGACGCATTGGTGGAGGAGGTCAATTCGTCCAATACCGATATTTTCTGGATCGGGATCAGCACGCCGAAGCAACTCTATTTTATGGATCACATTCGGGATCGGCTTAAATGTAAGATTATCTGCCCGGTAGGCTATGCTTTTGATGTGAATGCGGGGATCGAAAAGGATGCGCCTGACTGGATCAAATATGCAGGGCTTCAATGGCTGCATCGCGGTATTAAGCAACCGCGTTTGTGGAAACGCTATCTGCCGGATAATCCGATGTTTGTCCTGAAGGTTTTTGCTCAGATGTTTCGTTTGAAGAAATTCCCGATGTTTATGCATGAGCGTCCGGTCGAGCCGTATAAAGATGCAGAAGGTTATGACCGTTTTCCCGCCGGTTGTGTTTCGCTGTCGGCTATGACGATGGATAGTGCACGCGATCGCGTGGCGAACTGGGTGGAAACCGGGCAGAAGCACTATGTGAATATCTGCACGGCCGATACGGTCGTACAGTGTTATGATCAGCCGGCCATGGCAAAGATTGTGATGGATGCCGGTATGGCGACCACCGACGGCATGCCGCTGGTTTGGTTGGCAAAACACTTTGGATTCTCCGATGCGACCCGGGTCTATGGTCCGGATCTGATGTTGAATCTCTGCGCGCTCTCCGAAGAGAAGGGATATTCTCATTATTTTTACGGGGCGACGGATGTGGTTTTGACGCAACTACGTCAAAACCTGCTGAAAAAATTCCCGAAGCTGAAAATTGCGGGGATGTATTCGCCGCCGTTCCGCCCGTTGGAAGAACCGGAAAAAGAAGAAGTTGCTGCGATGATCAACGATGCCAAACCGGATATCGTTTGGTGCGGGCTTGGAACCCCGAAGCAGGATTACTGGGTTTCGGAGTTCCGGCCGAAACTTGATTGCGCGGCGATTCTTGCCGTGGGTGCGGCATTTAACTTCCATGCCGGCCATGTGCGGCAGGCTCCGCGCTGGATGATGAAATCCGGTCTGGAATGGTTGTTCCGTTTGGTGGTTGAGCCGAAGCGCCTGTGGCGTCGATATATTATCGGCAACCCGCGCTTTGTGTTTCAAACCCTGAAACAGTGGATCCGCGCGAAACGCATTATCAAAAGGATGTAAGCCTCCTGACGACAATGTTTTTTACAACCGTTCATTCCTCACTAGAGGAGCCCGGCTGCGCCGGGCTGAGGGATAGAGAGTTTTTTTTAGAACAAACGGTTCAGTTCATGAACAGTGGCCCTGCGAACAGGGCTTGTATTGGATGGATAGATCAAAAAATAAACGCGTTTGCTTTTCTGCTCTCTGCATCAAATACGTTACCGTTTATTCCTTCCTCTGTCGCAAAGTCCCTTTTTCGGGATTTTGTCTCCTTACCTCTAACGAGTGCAACGAGTGGTTGTGAAAGATTATCTACAACCGTTTCCTGTGGTCACTGGAGAAGCCCGTTGGGCTGAGTTATGCTGCGCATTGAGAAAAGATAGAAATAAACGGAGCTGTTCAGGAACAGCCATCCTGTTTTACAGGGTTCGGTTTAGAGCAGTTCTCCTGAATTACAAACGCGTTTGCATGTTAGGAGAAACACTCAAAACCCAGCCGTTTATTTGCTTCCTCTGACTGACTCCCTTCCTCTAGTGACTGGAAGGAGCGGGTGGTAAAAAAATGTATTAAAGTTATACTGTCTCCCTTTTTTTGATGAGTAGCTTTGGAAAAAATATCAATGGAGGAACGCAATGGATACTGAACGAGCATTAACTGAAAAGATTATCGGTGCGGCCATGGAGGTGCATAGCTACTGGGGCCCCGGCCTGATAGAAAGCATCTACGAAAAAAGTCTGGCTCATGAACTGGGCCTTCAGGGAGTTGAAGTCAAGCGACAGGTTCGTCTCGATTTAAAGTACAAAGACCTAGATCTGAACGATGAGTTTGCGCTGGACCTGATTATCGAAGGGAAAGTAATTGTTGAGTTGAAGGTGGTTAAAGAGCTTGCTCCGATCCATGAGGCGCAGCTCATGACCTATATGAAATTGACGGGGTGTAAGGTTGGCTTGCTGATCAACTTTAATGTCCTTCGGTTGAAAGATGGAATAAGGCGGCTGTCGTTGCTCTGATTTATTTTACAACCGTTCGTTCCTCACTAGAGAAGCCCGTTCCGGGCTGAGGGATAGAGAGTTTTTTTTAGAACAAACGGTTCTGTTCATGAACAGTGGCCCTGCGAGCAGGGCTTGTATTGGATGGATAGATCAAAAAACAAACGCGTTTGCTTTTCTGCTCTCTGCATCAAATACGTTACCGTTTATTCCTTCCTTCTCGCAAAGTCCCTTTTTCGGGATTTTGTCTCCTTACCTCTAACGAGTGCAACGAGTGGTTGTGAAAGATTATCTACAACCGCTGCGCTGGAGGAGCCCGTTCCGGGCTGAGGAATGCTGTGCATTGAGAAAAGATAGAAATAAACGGGGCTGTTTAGAAACAGTCGCCCTGTTTTACAGGGCTGGGCTGATGCAGAAAGTGAAAAAAGTAAACGGGTTTCCTGTTTCGCTTTCTACCTCCACCCTTCACCGTTTATTCCCCTGCCTGACGCTAAAGATTGGTTGTGTGAGGTTGTTATGATGTTCCTTTGTGATCTTTGTGGCTTGAATGACCGATGGGAATGGGTGTGTAAAATAATCGTGAAGTGGCCCGTATTTCTTTCCTCAGGCTGTCTCTCCAACTCTAAGGATTGATTGCGAATCCCCATTGTGCTATACGTTTTCCATGAGTCCGACAGTATTCAGAGAAAAAAGCTACCGCTTCCATTTCTTCTCCTTGGAAGAAGAGAGAATGCACATCCATGTTGTGAGCGGAAGCGGAAAGGCCAAGTTTTGGATTGAACCAGAAATTTTACTGGCAATGTCGCATGGCATCCCGACCCATGAACTTGCAACGATTGAAAAAATTGTGAAGGAGCATCGAGATGAAATTGAAAAAGCATGGAGAGAGCACTTCAATAATTGAAGTCACTAATCTTGACCGCATGGGTTTCTGGATCTTGGTTGGCTCTAAGGAATACTACCTGTCGTTCTCTGATTTTCCTTGGTTCATGGATGCTTCCATAAAAAATATTACCCATGTAGTGAAAGAATCAGAAAACCACCTTTATTGGCCGGATCTGGATATCGATCTCACTCTTGAGATGATTGAGAATCCAGAAGCCTACCCGCTGAAATATAAGTAGGGGAGTAATTGCGATCGGTGATCGCGGTGTGGACGTTTGGGAGTAGCGACTGGTTGTGGAATTATCTTACAAGCGTTTTCTACCTCCACCCTTCACCGTTTATTCCCCCTGCCTGAGTCTAGCGAGTGGTTATGTAAGATTGTTATGATGTTCCTTTGTGATCTTTGTGGCTTGAATGACCGATGGGAATGGGTGTGAAAAATAACCGTGAAGTGGCTTTTATTGCTGCCTCTGTCGCAAATCCCCTTTTTCGGGATCTTGTCCCGCTCTAACGAGTGGTTGTGAAAAAAGGTTCGTAACTCTTCGAGAAAATAAGGCTCTGAAATCCTCGCATTTCAGAGCCTTTTGTTTAAATTAGGCGTCTGTTTTTATACACAGTATTCTTCGAATCCACGAGTGAGGTTCATGAACGGGTGGCGCAGCGCGGGGGAATGGGCGTGGTTGGGTAGGGAGTGCCAGCTGGGATAGCGATGGCCACGAGAAACACGAACGGGCATAAAAAATACGATCGAGATTAAGATATAATACGTCGGTTCGCGGTCTTTGTGGATTCTTGTGTGTTTTTTTTGGCAAAAAAATAATCGAGGATATTCTAACGATGTTCAATAGAGTCGATCAATGGTGCGGATGAATTCTACTCCCTTACATCATACTCCTTCTAACTCCGGTACATTCAAAATCCGGGGTTCAAAATTAATGGGTTGGTTCGTGGCAGTTCTGCTGTTCGCGGTGTATTCGCTCACGGCTCCTCAGAACCACTCCGAGGCGGAGGATGTCTATGATTTTGCGCTGAAGGTAGAGCAGGGGACGTTTGCGGATCAGGCCGGGGTGAACCGGGTGCTTGCGCTGCCAATGTTTGGAATGATTTACAGGGCAGCCCAGACGGTCGGCTATTCCGGCCGTGCCTTTCCTTTCATGATTTTTATCAACCGTCTATTGGCGGTGGGTTGTTTTCTGCTGTTCTGGAGGTTGCTTGGAGGTTTGACGGCCTTGTCGGCCTTAGGTCGAGACAGAGCACGACCCTCCACTAATGCCTATTGCCTATTGCCTGCAACATTGTTGTTTTCTTTCAGCTACGGCTTTTGGCGGTACGCGAATGAAGCGGAGACGTATGTGCTGGCAAGTGTGTTTGTATTGGGGGCATGGTGTTTGGTGTTAAGGGGCAATTGGGTGTGGAGTGTGGGCGTGTCGGCGTTGGGGATTCTGGTGCACTTGTTGAACCTTATACCGCTGCTTCTGATCATTCCCCTTTTCTATCTGCTATCCAAAGATTGGAAAAAGGCGCTTTTACATGGCGTGCTGACGGGCTTGCTGGTCGTTGTGGGTTATGCGGTCTGTTCCCCCTGGCTGGACTTCTCTGAGCTTGGTGCTCAGCATCATGCTGCTGAAGGAGCTGTCTCTTTAAAAAATATGCTTCGCGGCGGCATTGCATTCGGTCAGAACGTGGTGTCAGCCAATTTCCTGTTTGGGTTTGAGTCGTTCCGCGAGTTACTTACGAACCTTTTCCCATCACGCATGCTGGATGAAGAGTTCTACATGGCATCGAAAATGGGAGCATGGATTTCCTGGGCGGGGGGCGTGACGGTCGTAGTGTTAGCGGGTGTGGGAGTCTGGGTGTATGTTAGAGCCTGTAGGGGTGTTTTGGGGTATGGGAGTAAAGGTGTAAAGGAGTCGGGAAGTAACGGGCGAACTGATGTTTCGAGTGCCCCAGGCCTAATGCCCAATACCTTCATTCTATCTACGATAGTCTGGCTGTTGCTCTATGCTTTTGCGGTAATCCGCACGGAGGCAGGAAGTCCGGAACTCTGGATCATGGCATTGATCCCGTTTTGGTTGATCGTCGCTCTTTGCCTGAATCAATTCATATTTGGCCACCAAAAGGCACAAGAGTCACAAAACCATGGGCGAGGACGGAAGACGGCCTCCGGTCCAGAGGGACCTACGCCCCGGCGGGAGGACAGTGGGCAGAAGAAAGCGAACAGAGGTCAGAGAACAGAGGCAGGGGAACTAAGAGTTAGGGCTCAGCACCCCGCAGCTGGCGCCAAAGGCCCAACACCGAAGACCAAGTACCAAGTAGCCAGCCCCCAAGCCCTTTGGTTATTTGCAGCTCTGTTGTTCTGTCATAACCTGATTGCCGGTTTGTTACCGGTGATGAGTGCGGAGTCTGATTATCATGCGGTCAAGGGAAAATGGTTGGTCGAAAACTGCGGGCCGGAGGATCTTATTCTCACTGATTATGAGCCGGTCATGATCTTTTATCTGGATTATTTTACAGAATCAGAAATCCTGAACAGCGGACAATTATCGTTGAATCAGATTAAAGAGGCTCTTGGAAGCCGGCGCGGAAAAGCCTATGCTGTTTCATCATTTTTCCAACCGATGGAAGCGATGCGGGTGCGCAGCCCTTCGGCGTATGATAAGATGCGTTCGACGGGCGAAACCTTGTTGCCGGAGTTTGATAAAATTGCAGACGATGAGTTCGGAGGGACCTTTTGCCTTAGGCAAAGTATGGGAGTTGTGGAGTAGGGGAGTAATTGCGTAAGAGAGTAAACGTGTTGTTGTGTATGGGTGTAGAGCGTAATTGCGGCGAAGCCGCTTTGGAGTGCGATGGCTGGACATCGCTTTTTAACGAGGGTTAGATATGTCAAAAATTTTAATTACGGGTGGATGTGGATTCGTAGGGCGCCATTTCATTCAACGTTTATTGCCGCAGGGGCATGAGATACATTGTGTCGACATTATGGAACCGCTGAGTGGGGCGATTGAACCGGAATTATGGCCGCTTTTCCAACCGTTGGACTTCGATACCTTTCATTACTATCGGGCAGACTGCCGGGACTGGTTTAAAAAATATCAGGATACGGATTTTGATTATGCTTTTCATCTGGCTGCGATGGTGGGCGGACGCGCGATGATTGAAAATAACCCGCTGGCGGTGGCGGATGATCTTTCGATCGATGCGGAATACTGGCAATGGGCATCTAAAGCAAAGCCGGAAAAAACGATTGTCTTCAGTTCCAGTGCGGCCTATCCCATTCATTTGCAGCGTCCGGATCATTATCTTCTGTTGAAAGAGGACATGATTTCCTTTGATGAAAATCTGGGCATGCCGGACCTGACCTATGGCTGGGCGAAGTTGACGCATGAATATTGCGCCCGGTTGGCTTACGAAAAGCATGGTATCAAATCGGTGAGCTATCGGCCGTTTTCGGGCTATGGTGAGGATCAGGACGATACTTATCCGTTCCCGAGCGTCTGCAAGCGCGTGCTGGCCAATCAGGGGGCTCCTGAAATCGGTGTTTGGGGAACCGGTCGACAGATGAGAGATTTTATTCATATCGATGATTGCGTCTCGGGGGTATTGCATACGATGGATCAGGTGGATGATGGCTCCGCCATCAACCTCTCAACCGGAATTTTTACCAGTTTTATCGACTTCGTGCAGATTGCATCCGACATTCTGGGGTTCAGCCCAGAAGTCAAAGGCACGTCCAATACCCCGGAGGGCGTGTTCGCCCGGGGAGGCGATACTGCGCTACAGACGGAGTTGGGGTTTGTTGAGAAGAGAAGTTTCAGAGAGGGTGTTGAGGCGGCGCTCGGCTTTTTTGAGAAAAAAGTGAAGTAGTGGTGTAAAGGCGTATTGGAGTATGGGCGTCGGGGAGCAGTTGAGTAGAGGCGTTGTGGAGTAAGGGCGTGTTTGGGTAGAGGAGTGTTGGAGTAGAAGTGTTTGGGAGTTAATCCCATACTCCAGCACCCTACCACTCCCATACTTGCATTTGAAAAACGGAGAGAAACATGGGAGTCTTTGCAAAGAGTTTTCGGGATTTGGATGTTTATCAGGAGTCGTTGGCAATTGCTCTTGAGATACATGCTTTTGCCAAAGGATTACCTACAGAAGAACGGTACGCTTTGGCGGACCAAATGCGTAGAGCATCCCGTTCGGTTGCCGCAAATATTTCTGAGTCATGGCGTAAACGAAGATATAAAGCAGCATTTGTTGCAAAGTTAAGTGATTCTGAAACTGAAGCCTCAGAAATGCAATGTTGGTTGGATTTCTCACTTAAAGCGGGTTATATGACCAAAGAGATGTATCAGACATTTGACCTCCGCTATGAGAAAATTATATCGCAGATAGTACTAATGATAGATGGAGCAGAAAAATGGTGCCGTTAAAGTACTCCCACACACCCTTACTTTCTAACTCCCAAACAAACACTATATGACCTCAATACTTCTCATCCTAATTACCATCTGCTCCTTTATATTCTACGGTGTGGCTGGGCAGGACAAAGTCTGGCTGCTGGGTCCTGCCTTTATTCTGGCCTATGCGGCGATTTCTGCCGGGCTGATATCCCGCGCCTGGGGCCTATCGAAATCCATAGGAGGCGGGGCGGATTTACAGCAGCGTGTGGCCCGGAAGACCGCACTGCCACCTTCTTCGTGGTTATGGGTGGTGTTCCTGTTGTGGGGCATCGCCATGATCCCTTTAGCCCTGATTCCTTTTGATGCAACGTTTCGCGTGCTTTTTGTGGGCGCGGTTATCGGATCCTATTTTCTCTGGGGTCAGGAGCTCCGGGCATTCAAGGATAATCGGACGATACTGGGCTGGTTGATTTTCATCGTCATGTTGTTGGCGCTGTACGGGCTGGTGGTTCATTTTAAGTGCCCGGACCGGGTGTTATGGGCCGAACGCTATGCCTCCTATGAAGGGCGGTTGATGTCGACCTATATCTGCCCGAATCATTTTGCTCACCTGATGTTGATGTTGCTGCCCTTCTGTTTGGCCCTGCTTTTTATTCCGGAATCAGGCATCTATCTGAAGGTGTTGGCCGGCTATAGTGCACTGGTGTTTCTCCCGCCGCTTTTCCTGACGGAATCCCGAGCCGCCTGGCTGGGCAGTATTGCTGCAGTCGGAATTGTGATTTGTTTGATGGCGCTACGGAGGAGCAGGAAACTGTTCGGCATCCTGGTGGTCTTGATTCCGCTCTGTTCTGCCCTATTGTTGTTTGGGGCCTGGCGCTTTTCTGAAACGGTTCAGCGTCGAGCGGCCCCGGTGTTGGAATTCCTGCAGGGACAGGCGGAAGAGGGGATCGGCAGCGAATCGCGCGACTTTCGTCCGCAAACCTGGCTGGATACCCTGGATATGATCCGTGAATCGCCTGTTACAGGGTATGGCCCGGGAAGCTATCGGTATGCTTATCCTGAGCACCGGAAACGATTCCGGGGGCATCGGATTGTTACAGGCCACCCGCATAATGAATATCTGGAATTAACAGCCGATTATGGTTTGGTAGGTTTCGGGGTATTTGCGCTGGCCTGGCTCGCGGGCGTGATCTGGATTATGGTGAAATCCCTGAGGGCCGAAGAAACGCGGCATGCGTTTATGGGATTTGCATTTATGGGCACTGTTGGTGGTACCATGGTCCATTCCTTCTTTGATTTTGAAATGCATGTGTTTCCTAATGCGATGGTCTTTGCACTACTGGCGGCGTTGTCGGCGGGGCCGCTGATAAGCGGAAAGCGGCGTAAGGGCGCGCGCGGGAAGATGGCCGATGAAAAAGAGAAGGAAGTGCGGTCCGAATTCGGGGGGACAGGTTTTGATCGAAGGGATCGCCGTCCCCGGCCGACGGAGCGGCTGCCTCATTCTGCTGAAGACGCTGTTTCCGCCCAGTCCGATAAACGGAGTGGTAATCTTAAAAAGCCCGCCATTGTATTTCGTTCTGTGTTTGCCTGGATCTTGTCCATTCTGTTTCTGTTGCTGTTGCTGGTTTCGATCCGAACGATGCTTTCGGATTATTTCCGCGTTCTTGGAGATAAGGCCTCTTTAGAAAATAAGAGGACTGCAACGCGTGCTGCCGGTGACCGATTTTATCAGCTTTCGGTTCAACTGGATGCTCAGAACTGGCGCACATACCGGGCGCTGGGAAGGCATTTACATCATGACCGCCGCCATTCGCTGGATCCGCAGGAAAAGGTTGAATTCGCGGAACAGGAACGGGTGTGGTTTGAAAAAGCGGTTGAATTTAATCCTAAAGATCCGGAGTCGCTCAGTGCACTGGGTCGCACGCTGCTGTTCCTGAGCCGAAGCGTTCCGGCCGCATCCGGGAGTGATCTGGCTGATTCCGAACTCCGTACCCGAAGCTCCATGCTGCAGGATCGGGGCCTGCAGCTCCTGCAGGAGGCCTGTCAATACCGGAAGTTTAACGATCAGTATTGGTGGTTCTGGGGGGTAGAACTGCGAAAGGCGGGAAAATTTGAGCAGGCTTTGGAGGTGTTCCGGCAAATGGAGACCATCCGCCGTTCCCAATCAACCCGCAAAAATATCCAATGGTTGGAAAAACAACTGGCGGAACCGGAAGCTGATCCTGAACCTGATCATCAGGAAAAGCAGCCTGCGGCTGGAAGTAAAGCGCTGGATATCATCCGTGAGATGGGGGAGGACGGGGTGAGACCGACGGAATCGCTGGATGATCTGTTTCGTATCATGGAGTCGAAATAGTACAAAGGGATGACAAACTATTAGCTAGTAATATGTACTAGAATAGCGCATTTATTGTGTTTTTAAGGGGACGTTGTTTGAAGAGGAATATCGTTAACATTGATTCTGGGGCTCGTCCCCATATGTTTTACCGGCGCTTTGTGCTTAATGCGATGGCCATTATGCTTTCGGATGCCGTGATGGTGCTGATTGCTTTATGCATGGGCAATCTGCTGCTGTGGTGGATCAACGATATACCGTTTGTTATTCAGAATGGATTGCTGATTATTCCGGCCTGGACTGTTGTTTCAACACTCGCCCGTTTGGTGCCCGGTTGGGGTTGGGGGGTGGTCGATGAGCTGCGGAAGGTTCAGATCACCCTGTTCGTACTGTTTGCGGTTGGGTTGATCATTTCTTTTTTTATTCGGTTCCACATTTCATCCAGCCGTATTGTTTTTCTGTTTACCTACCTGTTCAGTGCAGTGCTCATTCCTCTGGCTCGGGCTTTTACGCGGGGCGTCATCATAAAAATGGGCCAATGGGGGATTCCGGTCTCGGTCTATGGAGATCGCCGTTCTGTGGGAACGGTGCTACAGGCACTTCGTGCAGAAATGAGTCTGGGCTACATTCCTTCGGCCATCTTTACCGATGATTTGCCCTTGGGCAGTGTAATAAATGGCGTGTCGGTACGCGGAAATCTGCACAATGTGACCTATCAGACCCCGGTCGCCATCGTGACCACTGCTGCTGGGCGTTCCAGGCATCAGGTCGTGGAAATTCTGGAAGGTCCATTGGAAGTTTATCGACGGGTAATTCTTATTCCAGACCTGGAGGATGCGCCCTCGCTGTGGGTGGTTCCCCGCGATCTGCAGGGTATTCTCGGGCTTGAAATTACAAAGAATCTGCTGAATCCCTTTGCCCGTATATTCAAGCGGATCATTGATCTGACGTTAGTTCTTCTTTCTTCCCCGCTATGGGCACCGCTGATGGCCCTGCTTTATATCCTGATCTGGATGGAGGACCGTAAAAATCCTATGTTTATGCAGCCGCGTATCGGGCGGGGAGGAGGCACGTTTCGTACGGCTAAGTTCCGGACCATGGTGCCGGATGCCGAAAAGGCACTGGAGAAAGCTCTCAAGAAAGATCCGGCGCTTCGGGCTGAATGGGAAGCCCATTTTAAACTTAAAAAAGATCCCCGCATTACCCGGGTCGGCCGCTTTCTGAGGAAAACCAGTCTGGATGAGATCCCGCAATTGCTGAATGTATTGAGAGGCACTATGTCGATCGTCGGGCCCCGCCCGTTGCCGGCTTACCATTTTAAAGATCTTCCGGAATCGGTGCGTTTCCTGCGCAACAAAGTGCAGCCGGGCATTACGGGACTGTGGCAGGTTTCAGGGCGAAGCGATGCCGGCACAGCAGGCATGGAAAAGTGGGATCCTTACTATGTCCGAAACTGGTCCATCTGGCTGGATATTGTGATTATCGTACGCACCTTTAAAACCGTCTGCTGCGGCAGCGGGGCGTATTAGAACATTCTGAGAAATGGTGGATCCACTCTGATTCAGAGTTGGAGGGGCGGAGGCCTCTCTGCCCGGGCGCACGGCGTGCGCCCCTCCAGCAGGGTAGATATAGTTTTGTTAAATGCTCAACGGAAAGAGTGACGATGAAATCTACATTTCTATTGCGATCTGGCTGTGGTTAACATCTAATCCAAGCCTCAAGCCTCAAGCCTCAAGCCTCAAGCCTCAAGCCTCAAGCCTCCTCAACTATTCTGATATTCAATGATGGTCTGGCGATAGTCTTCGGGATTCCCGATGTCAAAGCGCCTGCCTTTGATGCGGAGTCCGACAAAGCCCTCTTCCTGACGCAGGCGATCCAGACAGGAGGTCAGCTGGAAGGCGCCGCCTTCACGCACATTGCGGCTGATGTTGTCTTCCAATAGTTGGAAGATCTGCGGGGTCAGGATGTACTGACCGAAGATCGTGAGAAAGTGGTCCTCTTTCACCCCCTGCGTCGGCAGGTGTTTCCGCGCATATTCGGCGGAGGGCTTTTCCACAAACTCTGTAATCGAGAGTTGATCCCGATCGGACTCCCATATCCCGGTTGCGCAGCCGAACTGTTTTATTTTTTCGGCCGGCGTTTCTCTCAGCCCCACCACACTGCGGCCGGTTTTTTCGTACACTTCAATCAATTGCTGAATGCAGGGTTTGTCGGTATCCGATGAGAAGAGATGATCGCCCAGCATCAGGATGAAGGCTTCGTTGCCGACCCAGTCTTTCGCAGCATGTACGGCATGGCCGAACCCTTCCTGGGCATCCTGAATAATCAGCGAAACCTTGTTCCCGACATCCATGATGTGTTGCATATACCGCTGATCTTCCTGTGGAAGTTTCTGCAGGTGTTCAATGGGAAGACGCTGGTGGAAGAAATCTTCAAACAGCTGACGGTCGGCTTCCTGAATGATGATGCCGACTTCGTCGATGCCGGCATTCAGCACTTGCTCAACAATCACCATGATGACGGGTTTGGCCCGCCCGTCGCGATCGATGATCGGGAACATTTCCTTTTTCAGCGTTTTGGTGGAGGGGAAAAGCTGATCGCCAAAGCCGGCGGCAGGAATGACCGCTTTCCGTAGGCGATTCATGGACTCGATATCGAGTTTCATACAAGGCATTTTCAGATCCCGCTCAATAATGGCGATGACCTTCTCCTGGGCGGCCGTATCTTTTACCAGAAACTGCGCCGTGCCATCGCCCTGGGAGCCCACCCCTTTTCCTCCAAGAATATATTCCTGAATGGGTTCATAAGCCAACAGCTTATGCAGCACCGGAGAGGTCAGCTGGGAGGGGCAGGCGGGTTGCAGGTGCTCATCAAATTTGGCTTGCGCTTCAACCATCAGTTTCCCGACGGTTTCAACATCGCCGTCCCGAATGGCATCCGAGGCCCGGGCGTTGATATCCTTGTTGATCGGACCCAGATATTCCTGCACCTTTTTCTGCACGTCATCTTCCGCAAACGGATAGCATTGGTTCAGTTTTGCGAGAATTTCAACCGTATCTTTAAAGGCCTTCAGGTCAACAATAACGAAGTGCAGGGGCTCAGGTACACTCAGCTCTTCTACGTCGAGCCGATCTCCATCAAAAACCATTTTGACCGGACGATTCCCGTAGGCGCAGCCCTGATCCAGGCGGCCGCAACGGGAGGGCGTGGTAATTTCGCCCAGGTAGGCATATTCCATTTCACCGCGAACGGTCATCTTTAAATCATAGATCCGGTTGAAGGCGCGTGCCACAAGCACGGTGATGGCTGCGGATGAGGAGAGGCCTTTCTGAACGGGCAGGTCGGTGTGATAGTTATCAATTTCCAGACCACGAACCCGATAGTGTGTCAGGATCTGATAGGCCACCCCGGCAGCGTAGCTCGCAAAGCCGCCTTTCATGGCCTCTTCTAACAGCGCCTCGCGTTCCATCGGAATTTCGTAGGGGCCTTGCCGACGCCCGTCTTCGAAGCAGGCGCTGAGGATCAATTTGTCCGGATGGGGTTTAACATCGGCGTAAAGTCCCTGATTGGTTCCCACGATCAACGCGGACCCCTTTTCGATATCTGCATTAATACGGCGGTATCCACCCGCCCAGTCGGAGTGTTCACCAAACAGACAGATTCTTCCCGGTACAAAAAGCTTCATACGTATTCCCCTTGATAAAAAGACTATTAAAGCCATTCTTTTCGAAGGTTTGGAAGAAAAATCCGGTATAGGTTGAGCTCAGATGGGGAGAGACCTCCTCCCTGTCGTCCTGAGTTTGATGAGATTTCCGGAAGGGTCGGTTCTATTCGGTCCGTATTGTTGCTTATGTCTGGCAGGAGTGGACGCCGGCTCTCCAATTGCTTTCACCATTAAGTTCTTGTGAAGATATGCACAAAATGGACGTCCCGTGCGAACCTACTGCAAGTGATGTCCTTCCAGAGGGAGGGTGTTGGAAAGGGATTTCCAATGTGTTTTGCGGTCCGGATGTTGTGTCCGGGCTTCGGCTTTTTCCTCGTCAGTCCAAGGGTGGTCCAACCAGCAACAGAAGATCGGTTCTTCATCGGGGTTGGGCACTCGTTTGGATAGCTTATTCAGGCGTCTTTTCTGGGTGCTCATTTTTTTCTCCATTCGGGGTGGTCTATCTTTTGTTCAAGCTGGTCAATCCGTTGTTCAATGTCCTCCAGCTCGCGTACCTTTACGGCCTGACGCAGGATATCGCGGCAGACCATTCGCCGGATCGATTCGTTCTCTGAGTCCAGCAAGGCGGCAAGAACCTCGGCCGCTCTGGCGGTCAGTGCTTTGATCGAGTCCAGTGCTTCGTTCATCGCAGTATCGCGCAATTGTTTCAGCGCGCCGGAGAAATCAGGCTGACTGAGCCAGCGGTAGGCGCTGGTCCGTCCGACGCCGGCGTTTTTGCAGGCCGCTTTGATATCATGGGTTCGGATCAGCTCGATCAGTAGTTTTTGCTGGCGATCCGTCAGTGAGGCTAGGGTATCCTTTATTTTCATGAACTCTCTCCATTTGATTTCTTTCTTTTATGGTGAGGGCACTGAATACGTGCCCCCCTCAATCAAAGGAGCAAAATCAAATGGAAGGCGCAATAGGGGCCAGAAAAATGAAGTTATCCGGATACGGCGGTCCATACCGGAATGCTGGTCGATATCATTGGGTGTTCTTTGGTGTTCCGATTTGTTCCAATCGTTGGAAAAAGAAAAGATGCGCTTGCTTGGAAAATCAAATGCCGGAAGATGGTGCCACGAAAATATAAATGGATGTGTATGATGGGAATCTTAATTAAAAATGTTCAACTGAATGGAACGGTAACCGATGTCCTGATTGACGGGAATCGGTTTAAAACGATTGGGGCCAGGATCGATGCTCCCGCAGCTGAAGTGCTGGATGGTGCTGGCCTGGCAATTATTCCCGGATTCGTCAATATGCACACCCATGCGTCCATGACGCTGATGCGGAGTTATGCCGATGATCTGGAGCTGCACGACTGGCTGACCAACTATATCTGGCCGCTGGAAGCCAAGTTGGATGAAGAGGATATCTATCACGGTGCCCGCCTGGCCTGTCTGGAGATGATCAAATCAGGTACGACATGTTTTAATGATATGTACTGGCATTTTCACGGAGTCGCCCGGGCGGTGGAGGAGATGGGGTTGCGAGCCATGCTTTCGTCTGTGTTTATCGATTTTAATGATTCCGAGCGAGCGGAACTTGAGCGACAGCAGGCCGCCCGGTTGTTTGATGAATCGAAGCGCTATTCAGACCGGATCGGGTTTTCTCTGGGGCCGCACGCGATCTACACCGTTTCGGAGGCTTCGCTGAAGTGGGCAAAGCAATTTGCCGACCGCAACGGGCTGCTGTTTCATATCCATCTTTCAGAAACAGAAAAAGAGGTGGAGGACTGTGTGGCGCTCCATGGGGTGCGCCCCGTCCAGTGGTTGGCAGAGATCGGACTGCTGGGGCCGAACGTCATTGCGGCGCATGTCATTCATGTGACGGATGACGAGATTGAACTGTTGGTTCGGAATCAGGTGAAGGTTGTGCACAATCCGGTTTCCAACATGAAACTGGCTTCCGGCGCATTTCCGTACCAGAGAATGAAAGACGCGGGGGTGGAGCTGTCGCTCGGCACAGACGGATGCTCTTCGAACAACAATTTATGCATGCTGGAAGAAATGAAGGTGGCCGCGCTGCAGGCAAAGCTGATTCATGCGGACCCAACCGTGCTGCCTGCCGAAAGCGCTTTTGAAATGGCCACGTGTAAGGGGGCCGCAGCCCTTCAGCTGGCTGCCGGCAGTATTGCGGAAGGCAAGCTCGCCGATTGCGTTTTGGTCGATTTGAATAATCACCGGTTGGTGCCGGGATATAATCTGGTGGATGATCTGGTATACAGCGCCGACTCCTCCTGCATCCATACGGTCATCTGCGACGGGCGAATCCTGATGCAGAATGGCCATGTTGAAGGAGAAGCGGAGATCATTGCCGAGGCGCGGGCATACACAAAAAGGTTCCAATGATTGGAAATCCGGGAGGAGGATTGCTTCCAACCATTGGAACCACGGGAGAGGGTCCCTTAAAATGTTCTTAATTCAGAGCCACGATCGCCATTAAGCAGATCATGGCAATGCCGGTCAGTGCCATCGACACCTCCACTGCAACTATTGACCATGTTTTCATTCACAACTCCGTGTTTGGCCCACATATAGCATTGACCGGGCCAAGTTTTGTGGTGAGTGGTATATTCTAAGAATCCTTAGTAAAATTTACTAAAATTCCTAACGGCCTACGGTGGTATCTGAACAGGTCTGAGAAAATCCTGAGGTTGCAAGGTGGATTTTCCAACCTTTGGAAATCCTGTGAAATGATTTGCAACCGGCAAATAGCCTTTTAGACTCTCCCCAACTTCGGAGGCTTTGCATATGTCAGCGAAATCATTCAGGAAGGATCAGCGCCCGTACTCATCAGTGGTTGTCGATGGAGTCGAACGTACTCCCAGCCGGGCCATGCTCCGGGCCGTCGGCTTCACCGATGCGGATTTTAAGAAACCGCAGATAGGTATTGCTTCGACCTGGAGTAAAGTGACCCCCTGCAACATGCACATTGACCGGCTTGCTGCCGAAACCGAAAAAGGAATCGGTGTTGCAGGCGGAAAAGCGGTGATGTTTAACACGATCACGATCTCCGATGGTATTTCCATGGGAACCGAAGGGATGAAATATTCACTCGTTTCCCGGGAAGTGATCGCTGATTCCATCGAAGCGGTATCCGCCTGCGAAGGGTTTGATGGCGTTGTGGCGCTGGGCGGATGCGATAAAAATATGCCGGGGTGCCTGATTGCGCTGGCCCGTTTAGACCGTCCGTCGGTCTTTGTGTATGGCGGCAGTATCAAACCGGGGTGTTACTGCGGCAAGGATGTTGATATTGTTTCGGTCTTCGAAGCTGTGGGGCAGCATGCAAAAGGCGAGATTACCTCGAAAGAACTGGCCGGGATCGAACGCACGGCCATTCCCGGGGAAGGGTCCTGCGGAGGCATGTACACGGCCAATACGATGGCTTCAGCCATCGAGGCGCTGGGCATGAGTCTGCCCAACAGCTCTTCGCGCGTGGCGGTTTCCCGTGAAAAAGCGGAGGAAGCGCATGCGGCGGGACGAGCGGTGATGCACCTGATCGAAAAGGGCATCCGGCCTTCGGATATTCTAACGAGGCCGGCGTTTCTGAATGCCATTACGGTGGTGATGGCGCTGGGCGGTTCAACGAATGCGGTGCTTCATTTGCTGGCCATGGCAAAATCGGCCCGGGTTCGGCTTAGATTATCCGACTTTACAGCGGTCGGTAAAAAAGTGCCGGTCTTGGCCGATCTGAAGCCCAGTGGAAAATATGTGATGGCCGATCTGGCTAACATCGGCGGGGTGGCTCCCCTTATGGCCCGTCTGCTGAAGGAGGGGCTGCTGGATGGCGATTGCATGACGGTAACGGGAAAGACGTTGAAGCAGAATCTGGCGTTGATCAAACCCTACCCGCGCAAGCAGGATGTGATTCGGCCCTTTAACCGTCCGGTTAAAAAGCAGGGGAATCTGGTGATCCTGAAAGGAAACCTCGCACCGGATGGAGCTGTGGCAAAAATATCCGGTAAGGAAGGGCTGGTTTTTGAGGGAAAAGCGGTTGTTTTTAACTCTGAGGAGCAGGCGCTGAAAAAGATCCTGGATGGTTCCGTGAAAGCGGGCCATGTGGTGGTGATCCGCTACGAAGGGCCGCAGGGCGGACCGGGTATGCGCGAGATGCTGGCTCCGACCTCCGCCATTATGGGACGGGGTCTTGGAAAAGAGGTTGCGCTGATTACCGATGGCCGGTTTTCCGGCGGCAGTCATGGATTCGTGATCGGACACATTACGCCGGAGGCCTACACCGGCGGACCGCTGGCACTGGTTAAAAACGGCGATGTCATTTCCATCAATGCAACCGTGCGCTCGATTGAGCTGAAGGTTGCCAAGTCAGAATTAGAGCGGCGTTCCAAGGCCTGGAAAAAACCGCGCCCCAAACACAAACACGGCGTGCTCGCAAAATATGCCCGGCTGGTGGGGCCCGCTTCCGAAGGGGCCGTCACCGACTGATTTCCAACCTTTGGAACTTATAGACTTTTCACGATCAGTCCCTTCGCCTACGGTTGCGTCTGGAGATTGATTATGAAAATTGAAGTTTTTGCGCTTTGCGATGCCGCAACCGACAACCGGGGTAAAATGAATTTGCTCGGAACCTTTGACCAGATCTATGCCGCTAAGCTGCCGGTGGTCCACCCGGCCTGCGCCATTGCGCTTCGAATCCGGTTCGATAAAATGGAAGAGGGAAAACATGCGGTCCAGCTGCAGCTCGTTAATCCCGACGGGATTCCGGTTTTCCAGAGCATGGAAGGCGAAGTCAACCCGCGAATGGGGGCTGACATCGGTTCCGTGGCCGTAAATCTGATTTTAAATTTCCAGCATGTGAAGTTCGACGAGTTTGCCGACTACCAGATCAATCTGAAGATCAATGATATTGCAATGGCATCGCTTCCGCTGAGAGTCCGGGAAATGCCGCGCCCCGAAGTGGCCTGATTTTCCAACCTTTGGAATGCTGCAACGTCCGCATTATTTGCGGGCGTTTTTTTTGATTCGATTTTTTAAACAATAATTTTTAAAGCCGTCCGTTTTACATCCATCACTGCGATACGTAAACCAACGGAGGCACAAAATGAAAACAAGTATATTGATCAAAGCAGCAATGGTAATGGCCCTTCTGGGTGCAGCCAGTCTGGCGGAAGCCAAACCTGAAAAGGGTGGAAATGGAAACGGTGGCAAGCAGGGCGGCCAACGCCCAACCCGCGAACAGATTCTTGAAAAATACGATACCGATGGCGACGGCGAACTCTCCGAAGCAGAGCGCGAAGCACTTAAAGCCGACCGTGCTGAGATGCAGGGAAATCGCGGAGGAGGACCATCCGGCGAGCGTCCTAGCCGCGAAGAAATGATTAAAAAATTCGACACAGACGGCGATGGTGAGTTGAACGAAGCTGAACGCAAAGCAATGCGTGAGCAAATGCAGCAACGTCGCGGAGGCCCGGGTGGTGAACGTCCGAGCCGCGAAGAAATGATCAAGAAGTTCGATACCGATGGTGATGGCGAACTGAGCGAAGCAGAACGTAAAGCCGCGCGTGAAGCCATGCAGAAAAAAGGCAAAGGTAAGGGCGGTAAAGGTCCTGCTGAATAATCTAAGTGACATCAGGCGATGTCCACCGGCGCATGAGAAATCTTCCCCTCTCATGTGCCGTTTTTTTTGACTAAATATCGTATAATGATTGCGTGATAGGGCGTATCAGCATGGTTCGCGATGCACTACAGTTGTGATCAGTTATTAACAGATCACTTCGAGGTCAAAGTATGAAAGACAGACGCTCCTTTGTTTTAAAATCAGGTACAGGTGTGGCGGCCGCCGGGCTGGTGATGCATGCTGATGCCGCTGCGAATGTGGAAAAGTCGGAGGATGGATATGCCTCGGCCTCTACAGTTAAACCAACCGGCACGATCGAACTGGTTAACATAAAAGTTGTCCCTCCGTTGTTCTGTCCCTACCACAGTCTCTCCACGCCGGCAGAGAAGGGCGGTGGCGCCCACTACTATAAAAGCACGGCTTTTGAACATAATCCCTTTACCATTCCGGCCTCGGGCATGTCCGGTTCTCCCGTCATTATGGATGCCGCGGGCACTTTTGTTGGTTTCATGACAACATTTGGTTATGAAAACTCGACCTTCCATTTTGATGGAAAAGAGATGCTGACTGTATCCGTTCCGGAGGGGCAGGAGCTTTTTGTTGATGAGAACGGAGCCGGTGATGCGGCCTGGAAAAAATATAATTCCATCATGATGAAGCGCCTGGATTTCCAACCCTTGGAAAATTACCCGAAGTTCTGGTCGGATGTTGAATATTGTACCTGGGTGGAGCAGAAGATACAAAGTAAGGTGCGGCGCGATCATTTTAAACTGTTGACGCACGACTTTGTGGAAACTTATCTGGATAAGATCATCTCCTTTGGCTATCCGAAAGGAAAGATGACGCTGGACCATGGGTGGGGCATCTTTCCGGATGGCAGTCTGGAATCCGGATTCGGTTCGTGGCATGCCGACCCGAAACTATTTCCGAACTTCGAAAAAACCATGGATATGATTCAGCAGAAGGGATTCACGCCCGGACTGTGGATCGGTTTCCCGAAGGTGCACCACGCAAGTACGATTGCGCAGCGCAACCCGAACATGCTCGGTGACTGGAGCGTGACGTCCTCGAAACGAAAGCCCAACGCGGAACGGTGGTTAAATCCGAAGGCGGACATTTTCGGATATGCGTCGGAGGTCATTGAACGCTTTTCCAAAATCGGTGTGAAAAAGTTTAAGATCGATATGTCGTACAATACGAAGTCGGATATGCTGCACATACATAAAGAACTCTACCGCGCGGCCAAGGCCATCGATCCGCAGCTGGAAATGGAGTTTCACGTGCCGGATATCTTCTTTACAAAATACACGGATGTGGGCCGAACGAACGATGTCTGGCTGAATGATAAATATGATTGGCCAGCCCGGGTGGAAACGCACTACGAAGTAACCCACAAGTCATCGCCCGGGCGGGGGATTAACCTCGACCATATTGGCGGAAACGACACCGGTCCGGCCGCACTGACCGAAGAAAAATACCTCAGGCACCTGAGTATGTATAACGGTAAAATCGGCTATCCGCTGGTCTCCGTTCTTCCGGATCATATCAGCCGGAAATGCGTCGATGAGACGGGTGATTATCTATGGGCTTACCATGACGGCCCCCGGAATTTCGTTTCAGACTTTTACGCGGCGAGCTGACCGGTTCCTTCAACGGCTCAGAATAACTGAAAATTAGTCGGACTTTTTTCGGCTAATTTCCGGTTCAATTGTGCATTGATAGAGAATCGAATCAAAAGGACGCTGATATGTTAAGAATGATACTGGGTGTTATATTTGCGACAGGGGTTATTACGACCGCTGCTCCTGAGGACGGAAAAATCTCCGCAACGGAATTCTCAATCGAGCATGGATTCTACCAGGATCGAGGGAAATGGCTCGGCGTGAACCCGGACAAAGCCAAAAGCGGCGAAGCCAGTCTGGTGTTCCCGTATCGGGATGGAACCTACGATGTGACGTTCCATATGGTTGGGGAAAACGATGGCCAGTCCAGTTTTGAAGTAGTCATTGAATCCAAAAGCCTGGGTAAAACGGTTTGTCCTGCGAGCAAGCAGACCTTTGAAGAAGGGGCGGCTTTTTCCAGGGTTTGGAAAAAGGTCAGCATCAACGATGGCGATATGGTGCGAGTGAAAGGCTTCATTGCTTCGGCGGATGGCAAAGAATGGAGCCGCGCCCGCTGGGCCTCGATTGAGTTTAAGCCGGTTGACGGTGGCGAGCCGATCGTTGCCAAAAAAGGCGGGACCAAAAAAGAGGCTTTGGCAGCAGTTCTGCCGGCTCTGCATGGTGAGCGTCTGCCGGATGGCAACGGCTCGGTGGAGATCAGTGGAGAACTGAAGAAGTGGCATAAGGTTACGCTGACGCTGGACGGTCCCTTTGCGCACGAGTTGGATAATAAACCGAATCCGTTTACTGATCGCCGCATGGATGTCACATTTGTTCACGAATCCGGATCGCCGGAATATGTGGTGCCGGGCTACTTTGCTGCCGACGGCAATGCCGGCGAAACCTCAGCGGATTGCGGAACAAAATGGCGCGCGCATCTGTCGCCCGATAAAGCTGGGAAGTGGTCCTACACCATCTCTTTTAAGGGAGCCAAACAGGATGGCACAACGGGTGAATTCAAGGTGGGCAAATCTGATAAATCCGGCCGTGACCTGCGCGGTAAAGGTCGACTGCAATATAATGGAACCCGCTATCTGCGTTATGCCGATTCGGGTGAATGGTTCCTCAAGGCGGGTGCCGATGCGCCGGAAACGCTGCTGGGCTATGCGGATTTTGATAACACCACTGCGAATCTTCCTAAAAAGTGTCCGCTGAAAACCTATTCAGCGCATTCCATGGATTGGAAGCCTGGTGATCCGACCTGGAAGGGTGGAAAAGGAAAAGGCCTGATCGGTGCCGTCAACTATCTCGCCGACAAAGGTGTGAATGCATTTTCATTCCTGACCTATAACGCCGGCGGTGATGGCGATAACGTCTGGCCGCATGTGGCCCGTGCCGATAAACTTCACTTCGACTGTTCCAAGCTGGATCAGTGGGGCATCGTGTTTGATCACGGAACTGCCAAAGGCATGTATCTGCATTTTAAACTGCAGGAAACCGAGAACGACGACAAGCGCGGCAAGAATGAGCAGGGCAAGTTGAATGCGCTCGACGGCGGAAAGTTTGGAATAGAGAGAGAGGCCTATCTACGGGAGATGATTGCCCGGTTCGGCCACAACCTTGCGTTGAACTGGAATATGGGGGAGGAGAATACCCAGCTGCTGGATGAGCTGGAGCCGATGGCTTCCTATATTCGCCAGACCGACCCTTATGGACATAACCTGGTGCTGCACACCTATCCGAACCAGCAGGATAAAGTCTATGACTGGTTTATCGGACGCAAGGATATGCTGAGCGGTGTATCCATTCAGAACAGCGATGTGGCCAAGACGCATACGGACACGCTGAAGTGGGTCACAAAGTCTGAAGTGGCCGGGCATCCGTGGATTGTCGCCTTTGATGAAGCGGGCAATGCCGGTGTCGGCACGCCGCCCGATCCCGACTGGCCGGGTATGGATGAGGCTCTGGCCGGAATTGCGAAGGGGAAACAGAAGATGAAGGTGCCTTCGATCGATGATATCCGGTCAGAAGTTCTATGGGGTACTCTGATGGCCGGAGGAACCGGGGTGGAATATTATTTCGGCTATCGTCTGCCGGAAAATGATCTGCTGGCCGAAGATTGGCGCAGCCGCGATCAGACCTGGGACTACAGCCGCATTGCCCTTAACTTTTTCCAGGATGAAAAAGTGCCGTTCTGGAAAATGACCAACGCCAACGCCCTGGTTGGAAACCGGGAAAACAGTAACCGGGCCTATTGCCTTGCTCAAAAAGGAGCATTCTATCTGGTGTATCTGCGAAAGGCGGAAGGTGCCTCGCTGGATCTTTCCGGGGAATCCGGAAAGTTTAAGGTCTACTGGTTCAATCCGCGTGATGGCGGGAAGCTGCAGCGTGGATCCGTGAAGAAGATCAGCGGCGGGCAGGTGGTATCTTTAGGAACACCTCCGGCTGATGCGAATCAGGACTGGGTAGTCATCATCAAGTAAAATTGGACCAATGATTGTTGTAGGGCTGAAACGGCTGAGGCACGATGCCTTTCAGCCGTTCGGTCCCATGTGTGGCAACGGTGCGGGGTTCGGCGGGACGCGTAGCGAGGCTGAAGACCTACAAGCCAACGTTTCATTCGTCAACCCGCCCTACAAACTACCGATCGAACAGCAGGCGTTGTCCTCGGACAGCGTCGTTGATCTGGCCGTTCTGATAGGCGATTTGACCATTCACCAGAGTGGCTGCGATGGTCGATTTAAAGGTCACGCCTTCGAAAGGTGACCAGCCGCATTTGTATTCGATGTTTTCTTTGGTGACGGTGGAGGGTGTTTCAGTGTCGATCAGCACGAGGTCAGCCCAGTAGCCTTCGCGGATGAAGCCGCGTTCCAGGCATTGGAAAATCCGGGCCGGGTTGTGCGCCGTTTTTTCCGCGACCATTTCGAGCGGGAACAGTTCGAGCGCGGTGGTCATGGCGCTTTGAATAACGGGTAGTCCGGACGGGGCGGATCCATAGTTGTTCAGTTTCTCTTCATAGAGGTGGGGCGCATGGTCGGTACCGATGGTGTCGATGACGCCATCCAGTACGGCCTGCCGGATGGCGGCGCGGTCGGCGGGCGTTTTGATGGACGGGTTGCACTTAATAAATGCACCTTTTTCTTCGTAGTCGTCGGACGAGAACCAGAGCATGTGCGGGCAGGCTTCGCCGGTAATCTTTTTACCGCTGACGGGGCCGGCTTTGAACAGGTCGAGTTCTTTGGCGGTGGTCAGGTGCAGCACGTGGATCTGGGAATCGTATTTGGTGGCCAGTTCGACCGCGAGGGCGGTGGAGCGGTAGCACGCTTCTTCGGAGCGGATTTTCCAATGTTCGGAAAACGGAATGGCTTCGCCGAATTTCTCACGGGCGGCTTTTTCATTTTCGCGGATGGTGTTGGTGTCTTCGCAGTGCAGCGAGATCGGCACCTTGATCTTTCCGAAAATATTTTCCAACTGTTCGGTGCGATCAACCAGCAACCCGCCGGTGGAGGCGCCCATAAACAGTTTTACACCGCAGACGGTTTTGGGGTCCATGGCGAGCAACTCGTCAATATTGCTGTTGGAGGCGCCGAGATGGAAGGAAAAGTTGGTAACGCATCTGGTGGCGGCCAGCGCAAACTTGTCTTCGATCACGGCGTTGGTGATGGCGGCGGGTTTGGTGTTGGGCATCTCCATGATGGAGGTCACCCCGCCGGCCACAGCGGCACGGGTTTCAGAATGGAGATCAGCCTTTTGTTCCAGCCCGGGTTCGCGGCAGTGCACGTGGCAGTCGATCATGCCGGGCAGCAGTGCTTTGCCTTTGGCATCAATGACGATGTCGGCAGCGTCGGAGAGGCTGGAGTCGATCTTTTCGATCCGGCCGTCTTTAATGAATACGTCCGCAGGGCGGGATTCGCCCTCATTCACGAGATTGGCGTTGGTAATCAGTGTCGTTTTCATGCGAGGCACCATATGGAATGCGATGCTCCGATGCAACGATCAGTAAGCTTATTTTACGATAATGGTCAGCGCAATCCACGGGACCAGATTGAATGTGATGAAAATTATTTTATAGAAAGCGAGGAAGTAATACAGCGCTTTGTTGGTAGTTTCTTCGCTCAGACCGAACATTTTTCCGTGTACCTTGTAAATGAACCCCCGGCAGCAGGCGCTCATGATGGCGGTGAATGCAAACAGACCGAAATTGATCAGAGTCATCCATCCAAAAAACGCTTTCATAATTTCCACAGTCATGATGTACCTCCTGAAAACCTTATAGACACTCATGGGTTCATTTAGTTGACTGAAAAGTCATAAAATGGATGATGCGGCCTGTTTTTTCCAATAATTGGAAGTTTGAAGTGGAAATGAAATGGAATCTATACCAAATTAGTGCCAATTAAATTTTGAGGCCCGATTTATGAGTGAATTTACGCAAACGAGAATCAGCGATGCCGAAGCATTGGATATGCTTCAGAACATGTCGACCCCGGAGCTAATGGCCCGTGCAGACGCGATCCGTCGAGCCCGGCACGGCAACAAAACCTATTATGTGCACAGCCATAACCTGAATCCGACCAATCTTTGCGTGGTGAAGTGCAATCTCTGCTCATTCTGGCGGCCGGAAGGGGCGAAAGACGCTTATATCACTTCTTTGGACGATGCGCGGGAAAATCTGAAGCGCGCTCAGAACTGGAATCTGACGGATCTGCATATTGTGGGCGGAATGATTCCGGAGCTGGATATTACCTATTATGAGAAACTTTTTGCGCTTTCCCGCGAAATGCTGCCCGGTGTTTTGCTGCAGGGCATGACGGCGGTGGAGATTCATTGGATTGCGGGCAATGCCGGTATTTCCATCAAAGAGTGTCTGCAACGCTTGCAGGCTTGTGGATTTGGATCGATTTCCGGCGGCGGCGCGGAAATCTTTCACGGTGAGATTCGCAAAAAAATTGCCACGACCAAAATTCTGGCAGAGCACTGGCTGGATGTGCACCGCGAAGCGCACGGGCTGGGCATTCCCACAAATGCCACGATGTTGTTCGGGCATATTGAAGAGGATTGGCATCTGATCGATCATCTTTCCCGATTACGCGAGCTACAGGATGAAACCGGCGGGTTCCAGGCAGCCATTCCGTTGCCGTTCCAGACCAACGGCACGGCGCTGGGGCTGAAATACGGTCCGTCCGGCGATCGGCAGATCCGGGTGGCGGCGATAACCCGTATCTATCTGGATAACTTCCCGCACGTCCGCATGCTGGTGAACTATATGGACCGCAAGCTCCTGGGTGTTCTGACGCACAGCGGCGTGGATGATATCGGCGGAACCAGTCTGGAAGAGCGCATTGCGAAAGAGGGCGGCGCTCCGCAGAGCCAGAAGTTCTTTACGGCGGAGGAGATGGAAGATTTCCTGGCCAATCTGGGGCATACTCCAGTGCTGACGAACAGTATCTACGAACAGGTGGACGGGCAGCCGGATATCACGGCGATACCGGAAACGCCGGTTGTTTCCAGCCGTTGGAAAACGATTCTGGACCGGGTGGAAGCCGGTGAACGGGTTAATGATGAAGAAGCGGCGATTCTTTATAATGAAGCGCCATTCCAGGAGTTGGGACGCGTTGCCGATGTGTGCCGCCGGCGCGCCGTGCCCGGTGATTTGGCGACCTATGTTTTTGATAAAAACCTGAATACGACGAATGTCTGTGTCGTGGACTGTAAATTCTGCGCCTTCTACACGAAACAGGAGAGCGATAACGCCTATGTGAAGAGTCCGGAAGAGATCGTGGCCCAGGTGAAGGCGGCGGCGGATGCCGGCGCCACTCAGATTCTTATTCAGGGCGGCCTGCATCCGGAGCTAAAGCTGGATTACTACGAGGCCTGTCTGTCCGGTATCCGCGATAATGTGGACATCTGGATCCATTCGCTGTCGCCGACCGAAATCGAGTTTATGGCAAAGATGGAGCATATATCCATTAAGGAATGTCTTCAGCGATTGAAGGATGCCGGCCTGCAATCCCTGCCCGGTGGCGGCGCCGAGATTCTGAATGACGAGGTGCGCAAGCGCATCAGCCCGAAGAAGACGAGGTCGAAAGCCTGGCTGGATCTGATGGAAGATGCGCATTCGATTGGGCTGAAAACCACAGCTACGATGGTTTACGGTTTTGGAGAAACCAATGAGCAGCGTATTGAACACCTGATGAAGGTCCGCGATCTGCAGGATCGTACGGATGGTTTTACCGCGTTCATTCCATGGAGCTTCTCACCGGACATGACCGATCTGGAATGCCCGCGTTTACAGAATGGAGTCGATTATCTCCGCCTGGTTGCCATGGCCCGCATTATTCTGGATAACGTTCCGCATCTGCAGGCCGGATGGGTTACGGAAGGACCGGACGTTTCTCAACTGGCGCTCCAGTTCGGTGCCGATGATTACGGCGGGGTGCTGATGACCGAAGAGGTGGTCAGTGCAACGGGTGTGGATTATAACGTGGATGAAGATCTGGTGATTCATCTCATTCGTGAGGCGGGCTGGGTTCCGTCGCAACGGACCACGCAGTATGAAACGATTAAAGTGTACGACAAAGAAATTCAGGGAGCGTGATGTGTGACGGTTGAGATGTGGTTTCGGGGTGTAGAATCTCTCATGTCTCATGAATCAAACCTCATGAAAGAACATGGCAAAAAATGTACTAGGCGGTGAGCTGATTCCCTGCAGTTTGGATCCCGTTACCGGGTTCTTCAGAAATGGAAAGTGCGACACGCGTGCAGACGATCAGGGCATGCATACCATTTGTGTGCTTTTGACCGATGAGTTTCTGGCCTTTTCGAAAAAGGTGGGTAACGACCTTTCAACCCCGATGCCCGAGTTCGGGTTTGCGGGACTGGAAGCCGGGGACTATTGGTGTCTCTGTCTGTCTCGTTGGATTCAGGCATATGAGGCCGGGATGGCACCTCAGATTCGTTTGGAATCAACGCATGCGTCAGTTCTGGAGTTCCTTGAGCAGCGCACTCTGGAAGAATTCGGGATTCCGGTATAGTAAAATATACTAATTATGGCTATAAACCACTCACATGGTTGAGTTCTCCGCAGCATTCATATTCAGTAGCCTAATTCATTTAGCCGCTTTTATTCTTTCGTGTCTGCTCATGTTTGGATTGTTGAGACCCGGCAGTCAGCTGAAACCTGCGGAACTTTTTTTAAGGATCGCTCTGGTTGTCGGCCTTCTGGATGTCAGCCAGTTGATCTTTCTGTCGACCCCGATGCCGCTTGGTCTGGTTGTTCTGGTGTTGCTCCTGCTATCCTTCGCGCTGGTTTTTGTATGGCTGAAACCGCCGGTTTCATTAAGCATCATACTTTCAGTGATTCTTGTTTTTCTTCTTCTATTCCTGGAACAGACCGCAATTCGGATTTCAACGGCACTCGTTTCGGATGGGGCCGTATCGTTGGAGGAGGTGCCTGCGAAAAATGCGCCGAAACAATCTGTTTCTGCAGGGCTGCTATCTAATGTGCTTCCGGTAAAGGTTGTTGAGCAGCCTGTCATTCAGCAAGCGGATATTCACCCGAGCGAAGAGCTTGTTGATTTTTACGATGCATATATGGAGCGTCGGCACTGGATGCAAGGGCTGTCGCCGTCCGACCGCCAACGCCATTGCGAAGAAACTGCGGCATTCCTTATTGAAGAGGGATTGGCAGTTGAAGAATATTCCGTTGCGGGCATACAGTCCGTGGATGAGCTTAATCTCATTGAGCTGGTTGCATTTTTTAATGTGCTGCTGAGTGATCAGAACCAAGAGGCATCACTCGATTTAACGCTCGATCAGCTCGTCGGAATTGCGCTGACAGACCATGATATTGAGATGCTGTCTGTTTTTGTTGGCCTATGTATACGCCGGGACATTGACCGGGCTATGGCCATTGCCATGGAAGAAGTCCGGGCATTGCAGGGCGAGAGCGAATTTGCGGCAACCGTCCTGCTGGCAATGATTCAGGCCGGTACGGGGCGCCCAATTGATCTGCTTCTGGCGGAACAGCCAAGGTCCGGGCCAATGACCAGAACCAGAATCAACCAGCTGGCTTCCAATCATTGGAACCGGGTGGGTGCGACGCTGAAGTTATCTGAAAACGTTGTGGATGTTGCACCTGAAAATGGGCCGGCCACGAAGCCGGAAGAGGTGCCGGTTGTGGTGAAAAACGCGCAACCGGCTCCGGTGTTGGAAATTAAGCCGGTTCCTATGCCGGTTTCCCCGTCGGTTCAACTTCCGGAAGAGGAACCGGAGCCGTTTCTTAAAATTACAACAAATCTGGGTGTGGTTTATGTGCCCGATGATGAAGAGCTGATGCCGCAGTGGGTTACGGCAGCAAACAGTCTTCAGATACGCGGTTATGTTGCACTGGGCGATGAAATTGTAATTCTACGCATGGATGGCGGTATGCTGCGTAAGGATCAGGACTGGGTTCATGAAATGAAAGGCTATCACTATCATTTCAAACTGGAAGATATTCAGCGCGATATGGTGACCATCCGCGCGGGAAAACGGGAGTTAATCAGATAATCTGTTTGACCAGTTGTTCAATCCGCCCGGTATCTTCTCCTTTGCAGATCCAGGCCAGCCCATAGTGGTTGCGCGCTTTGCATGGGGTCAGTGTAAAACCTGCCGCCGAATAGTCGAAATAGGCCGGGCCTTCCTTCGTTTGGATATAGCCCTTTACGCGGTAGACAGAATCCTCGTCGGCTTTGATGATTGATACAAAATTTTCCGGATCCACCGCTGCAGGAAGCTGCAGTGCAAAGGCCGAATAGCGCGGGTCACGGCATTTGGCATACTCGCCGTGCAGGCTATCGTGAGAACCGCTGTTTCCAAAGATTGGAAACGCGGCTTCGCCTTTAACGCATCGTTTCAACTGTGCTTCGGCTTTAATGTTGCGAACCGCCAGCTCGGTTTCCATCAGTTGATCTTCGCTGAAAAGGTCGGATTTATTCAGCAGCACCAGATCCGCCGCTTCAACCTGGTGAATAATATTGGGCAGAGTATGGATCAGTCTAAGAAAACTGCGAGGTTCTACGATGCTTACGATGTTGTTCAATTCAAAATGAGCGCCGAGTCCGGTTTCTTTCAGCATATCGGCAATCACGCGCGGGTCGGCCATTCCGCTGGCTTCAATCACCACACCTTCGGCATCGGGATGCTGCTCGTGGATCTTCGTCATCTGCCCGATAAATTCGGTAACCAGGCACTTACAGAAAATACTGCCGCCCGGAATGGAAATCACGTCCGGATTCTCCTCAGATACAATGGCACCATCCACGTCCAGTGCAGAAAATTCATTGACCAGATAAATCCATTTCCGGTTGCGGTTCTGCTCCACGATGCGTTTCAGCAACGTGGTCTTTCCCGTTCCAAGAAATCCGGTAATTAAACAAATGGGGATCATGACAGTTCCTTTTTTGGTCAAAAGGTCAGAAAGTCGAAGGTCGAAAGCCAGCTGACCTTGGACTTTCGACCTTCAGACCTTTGACTAATTGTCTACCGACATTTTTTCCATGGCGGCCTCTTCGATTGCCTTCACCAGGGTGGTGATATCCGGAATAATCGAAGCAAATTTCGGTTCACCGTTAATGCAGATGGTCGGGAGGTTTTTAACGCCGAGCTTAACCATCATGCCGATGCCTTCGCGCACCTTGATTTTGTGTTCGTTAATCCACACTTTTACCATAGCCTTGTCTGCGGCTTTTTCAACGGCTTCCATCATATATTGGCACGGGGCGCAGGAGGTGGAATCGAGCGTGATGACATCCACCACCACGGCCCGTGCGCCCAGGTAGTCGGGCAGCTCAACATCGTCGAACGAATCCGCGTCTTTGGCCTGAAGCATTTGAGCGGCTTCCCGGGCATACTCATCGTGAACCATTGCCGAAACAGCCTGCAGGTTTTTGACCGGCACGGAATAGGGGAGATCGCAACCGGGAGCCAGAATGAATCCCTTGCTGCCGCTCTTCTTCAGGATATCGAGCGTTTCCATCTTTGCGTCGTCTTCATCGCCCAGCAGCAGCACGGCGGTCAGTTTAATGTTGCCTCCGAACGACTTGTTCTGTGCTTCGCAAAGCTGGCGCAGATGCTCCATATCGATCTGTTCGTCCACGGAGATGTTGTCCGCTGAGGTCTGTGTCATCACTTCAAGATTGCGGGTCACATCGCCGCACACGAAGATGGAGGAGATGCCGCCCTTTTCACGGATGTGATCGAAGACCGCATTCATGGCCGGCGTTACAAACTGTTCAAAGTGGTCCGGAGAAATCTGGCTTGTCATCGGGTCAACCACGCCGATCACGTCGGCTCCATGCTCAAGATAGATTTCGGCTGATTTTTTGCAGATCTCTGCGCAGTAGGTAATCACCTTGATGACTTCATCCTCTTCATCATACATGTCGAGGAAGATATCGTTACCCAGCAGGTGAAGGGCAAGGGTAAAAGGGCCGCAGATCAGGCCGTAAAGCGCGGTGTCGTCGCCGATATCTTTCTTAAGCGTATCCAGTGCGGCGGTTACAATAGGAAAGCGGCCTTTGGAGGCATCGAGTTCCGGCAGGTCTTCAATCGTCTTGCCCTGGGCGAGCGGATGGCTGGTTACGGCCGGGGGAACTTCATCGGCCCAGTGCAGGTCGCACCCCAGGATTTCCGCCTCGATCTGAAGATCGAACATGATAGGAAGTCCATCCGGATTGTATAGTGATTTTGCTTCCTTCAGCCCTTCCACAATCAGCTCGGCGGACTGGAGATATTGCGTGGCGGTCTTATTGATCAGGAATCCGCCATGGCATCCAACGAAGGGGAGCCACGCCGGGCGTGGCGTTTCCTTGCCTGCAATAGCATCCAAAAGTATCTGTTTTCCGGTCATGTTCTGCTCCTTGGTTAAAATGGTCAGAACATCATAGGCAGATTCATAAATCGGTATAGGTCGTTACGGATATGAAATGAGACAATATTGCTGAAGAGCTGGCTTTTGGCGAGGTTTGTTACTTCATGCGAGTATAATAAAAATAAGATTACGGTTAAAGATGTCGTATGATTTAATAACTGACATGAAATTGAATGAATCAAGTGAGGGGTTAACTGCTTATTGCACTCGAGCAAGCCTGTTGCTCCGGTTGAAAGAGAGTGGCGATGATGAAACATGGCGGGAATTCTATGGCATCTATGGCCGGATGATTTTCGGCTATGCGCTTCGTCATGGACTGAGCCATGCCGAGGCAGAGGATGTGGTGCAGAATGTCTGCGTGAAACTGTTCCGGCACATCTTTTCTTTCAACTATTCATCGGAGCTGGGGATGTTTCGGGGATGGCTCAAAACGGTAACCAACAATGCGGTATTCGATTATCTCCGCCGCCGGCAGCGGCGGGCAGGACTGTTCGAGGGATATCGGGACCACGCTGAGGTTATGGCAGAGGAAAAGCATGCGGTCGATGAATCGGTCTGGCAGGCGGAGTGGCAAAAATCAGTTTTTGATACAGCCCTCCAAAGAGTCTATGGACGGATCAGCGAATCCAGCCGAAAGGCCTTCCATCTCTTTGCTGTAGAAAACATGCCGGCCGGCGAAGTGGCGGCCCGGCTTGGCATCGAACCGAATGCGGTTTATGCCTGCAAGCACCGAATTCTAAAGCAGGTGCGTGCAGAGGTTGAGCTGCTCAAGGATGAAATCTAGCAAGGAATGCAAGGTTGAATCATTTTGCGGCGGCAACGAGGCGGCCATACGTACGGTGAGGCCATTTTGTGGAGAGTGGAAATGGAGGCCGGCTGCATGGTGGGAATTGGTATAGACGGGATAACTGGATGACAGGTTTATGAAAGCTGAAGAAGATCCTATACTGGATGGTTTGTCGGATAACCATCTCATGACGGCAATCCAGACCGGAATGGACGATGCCCAGGCATTTTCCGCTACGTCCGAATGGGGGTTTGACCGGTTGAGGGCTTCGGTGGATTCGCGGGGCGATACGTTCGATCGTACCGGGGCGATCACGCTCGAAAAAGAGGGGGTGGAGATCATGCGAATTCCTTTTTCCAATTTACCTGCCACCATCGGTAGTGGTGTTGCGGCGGACTATCGTATGGAATATCCGGGAATATCCCGGCTTCACTGTCTCTTGGAACCGATTGGTTGTCTGGTTCGCATACGCGACAAGGGAGCCACAAATGGTGTGTTCCTGAATAAAAAAAGGGTGGAGTTCGAAGAGTTGTGCGACGGGGACGAACTGCAGCTGGGGACTGTGAACGTGCGGGTAAGGATTGTATGATCGAGTCGTTGAGTGGGAGTGGGGGAGAGATGGAGGGTGCGACTCTGAAGATGTGGGAGGAGTCCATTCTGCAGGGAATGGGCTCGGACGATTCGATCCGTTCCAGTGGATGGAATGCCCTGGCCGAATCCCTGCCTGTTCCAAGTGCCCGTTCCATCGGGGATTCAGGCGACTTCGAGATACGTGAAAAACTGGGGGCAGGAGGCATGGGGGTGGTCTATTCCGCTCATCAGACTTCGATGAACCGCGAAGTAGCCCTGAAAATGGTCAAGCCGGAGCGCTCTGAATCTCAAACTGCCGCCGAGTCGCTGATGTCGGAGGCCGTTGTTACTGGCTGCCTTGACCATCCCAATGTAGTACCGGTATACGATCTGGGGGTTGATGGGGATGGCCGTATGTTCTACGCCATGAAGGAAGTCGAGGGCTTCCCTTGGAGCGAGCTGATTGGTGAAAAGTCGCTGGATGAAAATCTCGACATCCTCCTGCGCGTGGCCGATACCATTGCATTTGCCCATTCGAGGGATATTCTGCACCGCGACCTCAAGCCGCAAAATATTATGCTGGGGGCTTTTGGCGAAATCATGGTGATGGACTGGGGAGCGGCCTGTACGCTGAGCGGTTCCAATGTGGCCGGAATTGTTCCGGCCGATACCGCTTACTGCGGCACACCGGCCTACATGGCACCGGAGATGGCCAAGGCAGACAAAAACCGGATGGGTATCGCCAGCGATATCTATCTGCTCGGAGCCATTCTCTACCAGATACTGACCGGGCGGCCGCCCCGAAGTGAAAAGAATCCGCTATACTGCATTGTTGCTGCTGCTCACAACCGGATCGATCCTGTGGAGGAGGATGGCGAATTGCTGCGAATTGCGTTGCGCGCGATGGCTACAGCTCCCGTAGATCGGCATGCATCGGTCGAAGAGTTCCAGCATGCCATCCGCGACTACCGTTCCCATTCCGAAAGCCTTTCGTTGTTGAACCGTGCCAGGGTGAGTCTGTCCAGCGCCAAAGCCAGCTTCGATTACGACTCATTCAATCAGGCGATCTACGGGCTGCGAGAAGCCCTTACCCTCTGGCCCGAAAATCCCGATGCCCAGCCCCTGCTCGAATCGACCGTCCTCGATTATGTCCGTTGTGCCATGGGCCGCCATGACTATGAACTCGCCCAGTCCTTGTTGGATAAGGCCAATCCGGCGCACAGTGAGCTGTGGAACCAAATCAGGATTGCTGTCAGGGAGCGCGACTCTCGGAAAAACCGCCTCCGCCGCGTTCTCCTCACCGCCCGCCTTCTGCTTGTGGCCATGGCCATCCTGTTCGGTATCGGTTTTTTCATGGTTCGCACTCAGCAAAAAGAGACGGAGCGACAACGGAACATTGCTGAATCACAAAGGCGTGAAGCCGACATCCAACGAGAAGAAGCTCTGGAACAGAAACGTGAAGCAGAAATACAGAGGGAAAGAGCGTCAAACGAACACCGCCAAAGCTTGGTTAACCTAATCTCCGCACATTACGGAGAGCAAAACTATGAAGCCACTATCAATTCCTTTTGGCGGTTGCATGATGAATATGGCATGGATGGCCTCGACGAAGAAACCCTGCTCAACGTCCGTGTTGCGGCTGCAATGAATCCGTACAGGGGTTCCGTCAAGACAAGTGTGGCTGATCCACTCGGCATTGTTCAGGCAACCGAAACCAATTGCGTTTGGGTGGTTGGCCATCGGGAGATGAAAAAAGTCTATCTTACGCCCAATGCCGGATATGATCCCGAAACCTTGGTCCCCATCCATGATTTTAATTTCGGTAAGCGCAATGCTTCGGGAAAGGTTGTTGAAACCGTGGAATTTCCGAATCCCCTGAAAACCCATTCCGCCGTGCATGAGAGCAAGGAAGGGGGACTGTGGGTTGGTAGCGGATCAGTGGTGTACCGCCAAGCCAATGACGGGTGGTTGCCGGTGGTGGATATTCTGTCACTCGAGTTTCCAATGCTTTCTCCCGGATATGACATCGGGGAGAAAGTTAGGAATCAATCGCAGGAGTGGTTAGAAGCCTCCGGAAAGCAGCTTCCAATAACCGGAATCCTGTTAGATTCAGAGTGCCGTCATGTTGCGGTGGTTCTCGGAGGGGGAGTGCTTTGCTGGATAGACCTTTTTCACAAGCAATGCATAGGGTGGTATTATGTTGATTTTGAAACACATTGGGATTCGGCGGAGATACAGGGGGCTCCATTGCTTGCGTTTTCCGAAGATGAGGAGTGGTTGTTGTTCCGTGAAGGGGTAAAGCAGAGTATACTTTTTGGGTTTCATTTGCCGGACTTTTTACGCAAAGGATTTTTCTACGGTCGTAATTATCCGATACCGGATATCTGTTTTCCCGATGACAGGCGGTGCTGGGCTTTACTGGAATACGAAAACACAGTCTTTTCTCCTGCAAGGGGGGCGTTGGCAAAGCCTATTCCCGGCCTGAGTTCCTGTAATCATGGCGAGTGGTGTCCTGAAAAGTTCAGTATGGGGCATTTGCCGGTCGATAGTTGGAAGGTTGCTTCACTATCAAAAGACGGATGCCGTTGTGTGGTGATCACTAAGGATGATGTTCTTTTTTCCGGCTCGACGGTTGAAGGATACGGGCTTGATCTAAGTCGAAAAATTGTTCGCCGGGATTGGGTTGATGTGAAGGCGTTGAGCCGCAGTGCGGTTTCCTTGGATACCGAGGGCCGCTTAATTTCATACGATATACAGACCTGGGCCTCTGGGAATATAGCACTCGGCGGAAAGGTGGTTTATCTGTGTTCTGGTTTTCAGCCGGATCAATTGTTTGTGATTGTTGAACGCGGTTATGGTCGGAACGATGTGGTTGAAATCTCTGAGATTCGATCGGCCTTTCCCCATTTTAGGACCGTGCTGAAGGGGGTTGAAGGGGCTCGTATCTGTTGCGATCCCAGCGGTCGGTGGATTGTGGTTAATGGTATCAAGGGCTGGAAGATATATGACTTAGTCTCTGGGGAAAATATTTTTACGGCTACCAATACCTACGACACCGTGTTTCCCGTGCGGTTTAACGCTAAGGGTGACTATCTAATCTGGGGCGGTGATTGGAGCTATTTTGCGAGCATCTACCGGGTATCCGATTGGAAGCAGGTTCTGTGGGATGAACGCGGTTCCCATCAAGACATTTTTTTTCGGGAGGATGAGGACAGGCGCTATGTTGTGATGGCGCAAGGTAAAACGTTGTCTTGCGTTAAGTTGGACGATAATAATATGAATTTTGTTTCCAATGCCGTGTGGTCGGTTGGAACAGGTGGTAGTTCACTTTCATTGATCCCGTATACGGATCCGTTAAGCATATGTGACTTGTTTTGGTGTAGAACATGGGGAGACCGTTTTACACGCATAGATGCTAAAGCTGACAAGTCATCCTCTCTCCCATTCATGCATTGGGCTGGGCGTGGATTGAAGACATCCGTTTACAATCAGAATGGTACCAAAGTATTATTGCCTAGACTGAATGGGGAATGCGAAGTGGTGATGAAATCCGATCTCTATCCTTTGTTCGATTCCCGTTGTCTTACGGAAAAAGTCGATGCTGCGGTGTTAAATTCAGATGCGTCGTTGGCTGGGTTCTTGTGTAGTGGTGACTTAGTGCTCTTAAACCTTGCCAAGCATGATGATGATGATGATGAGGCGGAGGTGGAAAGACGAGCTTCAATACACTATGTTTCCAAGGATGGGTTGAATCAATGGCCTTACACCTCTTGGCTGACTGCAGCCAATAGCATTCGTGGCGCTTTGAAGGTGGCGGATGGCGGTGCGACGGTTGTTCTCGACGATGGAACCTTCCTTTTGGATAGAGAACTGGATGTCCATGGTTCTGTCTCGCTCAAGAGTAGAAATGGCCCTGCTTCCACAGTCATTGATGGTGGCGGACGTACTGGATTGTTTCGATTACATACGTGTGAACATGAGCGTGTAGTTGAAGGAATCACTTTCTCTCGAGGTGCTAGTCAGCGAAGCGGTGGAGGTTTCCTGCTTGAGGGCAGCCAGAGTGTGATGTTTTCAAACTGTGTGTTTTCTGCCAACAGAGCATTAGGCGGAGGTGCCATAGGTTGTTTTAGTAATGAAACAGACCCCCATTTCTGGGTGAGGATTCATAACTGTGCTTTCATGGATAATGTCGCACAAAAATGGGGCGGCGGTGCCGTTCATGCCGGGCTGGAAAAGTCTTTTTGTGACTTGGATATCGTGAACTGCCATTTTACCAATAATCTGGCGGAACAACAAGGTGGTGCGATTCACTGCAAGGCGGACGTTGCCGAGGTTAAAGTGGTCGGATGTTCTTTCTTTGGAAATGTGTCGGATAATATAGGCGGCGGGCTGGCAGTCACCATAAATGATGGATCTGCAATTGTTAGGGATTCAAGATTTGCAGGCAATCTTTCGGCGAAAGGCGCTGCCGCCGTCTCGGCCTTTCCCAGAGCGGGTAGTTGCTTCGTTAGCAATTGCACATTTTCCAATAATCTATCTGGGGGAGCTAACAAATCCGTGCTTGAAAATTTTCAAGGTATAGCCATAACGAATTGCACATTTCTTGGAAATGAATAACCGCTGGCGACATGCAGTTGTGCCAACTGAATTAAGTGGTTTTCCCTTCCTGTTTGCATCTATCGCATGGCGCACCGCTTTTGCTATGCACCCTATCTTTTATTCGCGATACCCTTTCACGAAAAAGAACATTTCCGAATAAGATTAGAACCACTCATGGAGTATGTGGTTGCATATCGTCGGCATAGGGCGGGCGAAAGTAAAAGGAGAATACAAAATGAAAACGGGAATGTTTGTTGCGCTGGTGCTGGTTTGTACGCAATTTGCGGGAGCAAATGAGATGTTTCGGCTTACTGCCACTACGCATTCGGAGACGCAAAACCTAAGTCAGGTGGTTGCCGATCAGTTCGGGATGGCGGCCTCTGTGGCTGATTGGGAAAATATTAAATCCGCTATCGCGCACGATCCAGAGCGCCTTCAGCAATTTTATGAGCTGGTAGGTTTAAGGGACGAGGACGAAGCAATATGTGCAAGAAACGGCGCATACATTACTGGTTCCAACCGTCAATACTATCTCCAGCGTTTTGATTCAGGCCCTTATGGAGGTTTTCTCGTCCATGATCAAATAGGAAGCCTTTATTTGGGGTCTTGGTATGGTCTGGATATGAACGTTATTGCATCGACCACTGAAGAAGATCCATTCAAGGGTTTTGCAATCACGCACGATAGGCATCCTGTTGGAGAGAATGTGGAAGCCTATACAGATGCATATTTCGGCAGCGCTGCAAATGTTGCGGACTGGGATGATATTAAGGCATTGGTTTCTGGCGATCCCTCTGCCCTGGTCGAGTTCTATGAAACGGTTGGTCTTCAGGATCAACATACTGCTGTTTGTCTCCGGAATGGAGCACGTTTCCATAGTGGAGATCGTCAATACTTTTTGAACCGGTTTGATTCCGGTCCACACGCCGGATTCGCTGTGCACGATAGTGTTGGTACGCTGTATCTAGGATCGTGGTATGGGTTTAGTGGAAATATTATTGCGGAACGTTCGGCCAATGGTATCGGACCCGTTGCACATATGTCGCAGGCGGTCGAGATTTTCTGGGTTGGCAAGTCGAACGCTACATACCAAATCGAAGGTGTTGACAGTTTGCTTAATACAAATTGGGTGGCGTTTGGAGATCCTTTTATTGGGGATGCGGGAACAAATATCATCTTGTTCTCGACACGAGGAACCTCTAACCGCTACTTCAGAGTTCAGGAAAGTGAATGATCGTATTATAGTTTCAATAATTTAAAGTTGATTTAATGAATGCCGTGACAAGAAGGGAAACCCTTCTTGTTACGGCTATTCTTTGCCGCACCCCACCTATCGTGTGAAGGTGTGTATGTCGGAATAGATTTGCGCTGAAAATTAAGTGCAACATATCCCGACGCTTTTAAGAGTGGATTACTTGTCCTGAGTATAGCGCACGATATTTTCGGTATGGGCGGGAATGATTTTTGCGCCGGGCGGAATCACCAGGAAGTTTTCGGAATCCCATTCGCCAAGCAGCAAGCTGTGAAGCAGTTCCAGACTGCCTTCCACTTTTTTAAATTTCCAACCTTTGGAATTCGCTTCATCCTTTGCCGTTTTTTCAAAAGAATCATTCGGCTCCATGCCCATTTCAATGAAGGTGATCTGGGAATAATTTTTTTCCGTATCGCATAATTCTTCCCAGAGAAATTCTGCGTTGTCTTCGCCGTACTTATTCACGAGCTGTTCGTAGCTCATATCCATGCCCAGCTGTGTTGGAATCGAAATGTCTTTCAGCTCATCGGCTACGTAATCCCGTTCAATCCATCCGGTTGTTTTGAAAAAGGTGCCGGGGTTTTCGTCAAAATATTTTCGATAGCGTGCACGGCTTCCCAGAAACAGGGTGATGCAGTCGTGGGCGCGGGGCAGGACCAGTTGTATATTGCGCGCTGTCAGGCCATCTAGTCCATTGTTGCAGAGGCCGTAGCCCAGAAGGATGGCATCGTAGTTCTGTTTCGATGCGGTATCCACCTGTTCCTGCAGTCGTTTGAGCATTTCTTCAGTCGGGATATCGTGCAGGCCCTTCTGCATGAACTCCACGTCGATTTGATGGGGCGTCTCTTTTAAGAGAAACTCCATCTCCCTGAAAAATATTTCACAACTGATCAGCTTTAACTTCATAAAACAACATAACCACAAGATGCACAAATATCACAAGAAGGGTGTTTTGAGCATTCTGCGTATTTTGTGGTTAACAATAAATGGTAGGGAAGTCGTCGGTTTCGAGGTTGGGGATGGCAAGGGCTTCCTGGTAGTGGTTGGTGAAATGCTCGGTCTGGTTGAGTGTGACGATCCGAGGTTTTTCGATGAGCTCGAGATAGGCCGCGGCCGTATTTTGGTCGAGCAGGGCGAGGGCGGCACCGGCCAGCGAGCCGTTGCCGATGACGTCATATTTATCCGTTCCAATGTCTGGAAGCAGTCCGATGCAGATGGCATTTTCCAGATTAATGTGTTTGGCAAATCCTCCGGCCAACACCAGATGGTCTATTTCATGAACGGTTTTTCCCAGCTCCGCCAACAGCGACTTCAGCCCACCGTAAATAGCTGCTTTGGCTTTGAGGATCTCTGCAATGTCGCCTTCGGTTATGGTGATGGATTCACCCGTGGCAGAAAGTTCCGGGGCAACCAGCATACACGCGTGCATGCCGGCCACTTTTTCATAGCGCCCCTGTTTTTTCAGCATCTCGATGTCGAGGCGGCCCATCATATTAATCAGTCCGCAGCGGAAGCCCTCGGCAATAAAGTCAATGATGGCCGACCCGCAAAGGCCCATGGGGTTCGGTTCGCCAATAACGGTCAGTTCAAAATCGAGATGTTCATCGTATTTAATCGTGTCGATGGCCCGGCTTGCCGCGCGGGCCCCGTGCAGGAGTCCGGCGCCTTCAAAGGCCGGACCGGCTGCCGTGGCGCACGCACTCATCTCGCCGTCTAAGCTCGCAACCATTTCGCCGTTGGTGCCGATGTCGACCAATACATGAAGGCCGTTTTTTTTCCAAAGGTTGGAAACATACAGGTCGGAAGTAATGTCGCCGCCGACATAGCCGGAGATCGCCGGAACGGCTACGACCATAGCCTCGGGATTTACATCAATGCCAAGGGTGCCGGCTTTTGCTTCAAAGGTGCGGCTCACCGGTTCAAACGGAAGGGTGCCGATGCTGACCGGAGAGGTGTTGTAGAAAATGTGGGTCATCACGGTGTTGCCCGAAATGGCCAGTTGAACGATGTCGGCAGAATTTGTATCGGTTTCGGCGCACAGCTTGTGAATGATCGGGTTCAGGGTGTGTTCAACCACAAGGTCCTGAAGTTTTTCCAGTTCGCCCTCGGTGTTGCAGAGCGAGATACGGGAGACGACATCGTCGGCCTTGATGATCTGCTGGTTGTAGAGCGATTCTCTGCTCAGAATTTTTCCGGTCGGTAAATCGATCAGTGCCGCGACGACAGTGGTGGTTCCAATGTCGACGGCCATTCCGAAGCCTTCCCTGAAGCGGGGATTGTGTTCATGATCCGGAATGTCCATTTCGTCGGCAATTCGCGCACCGTCGAATGAAATAACTGATGAGCTGGGGAGGAAAATATCTGCGTCATCGCTCAGTACATACGTCTGGCAGGAAAGCACCTCGCATCGTTGTTCTGTCTGCACAACGAGCTCTTCGTCAAACACGCGGTAGCGGCCTTGGCCAAGAAGGACGTTGCAACTGGCGCAGGAGCCGCGGCCGCCGCACTTCGCATCAATATGCCACCCGGCCTGACGGGCAAGGTCCATTACGGAGCATTCGGCGGCCGGTTCAACTTGGATGGTCTTGCCTTCAAAGTGGATGCGTATGGACATGGATAGAAATCCCTTGGGTGTCGAATGTCAAAAAGCCGAAAGTCTGAAAGTCGCTGCATGGCAACGAGCTAAAAGACATTCGACCTTCAGACGTTTGACTTTAGACCTCTTTATGCCGCAATGCCGAGTGCGGCTTTGGCCGCATGCACGGCGGTATTGGCATCGTCGGAATATCCGTCCGCACCAATCTCGTTTGCATATTCCTGGGTTACCGGAGCGCCGCCGATCAGGATTTTTGCGGAGCTGCCGTTCAGGCCCTCAACGATTTCCTTCATATAAGGCATCGTCGTGGTGAGCAGGGCACTGAGTAGAACGATCTGCGCGCCGTTTTCGACCGCTTCTTTATATTTATCCACATCGCAATCCACGCCGAGGTCCATCACTTCAAAGCCTGCGCCTTTCAGCATCATGGCAACGAGGTTTTTACCGATGTCGTGGAGGTCGCCTTTAACGGTTCCAATGGCCACCTTGCCGATCGGTTCGTGACCGGCTGCCTGCAGCAGCGGATCCAGCAGGTCGAGTCCGGCCTGCATGGCGCGGGCTGCAATCAGCATTTCCGGAACATAGGCTTCGTTGCGCGAGAAGCGGTCTCCGATTTCAGCCATGGCCGGAACCATGGATTCCATCAGGATACTTTCAACGTTGGTGCCTGCATCAATATCGGTCTGGACCAATGCGGATACATCTTTGCGTTTGCCCTTCAGTACCGCTTCAAATAATTCTTCGTTTCTAGCCATAGCTTCTTCCCTCGAACTTTCATTGGTTAGTTACAAATTCAGAGGATTACTTTTTTACCATGTTTTTCTATAGGAAATAGAACGTTCAGGCTGAAAAGTGGTCTGATCTTGCTGCAAATGACCTGCTTGAATATACGTGGTTGGTATTTTAATCATGCAAATGTCTTTAAATGGCCCTTTTATGGTAATCACAGGAGAAATATTTTTAGAACAATCCTGTCACCTTTCCGGATTCTGTATCGATGTCGATCCGGCGGAACCCGGGGGCGCTTCCCGTGCCTGGAAGCAGTTTGATATCGCCGGCCACCGGAACCACAAAGCCGGCACCTTTATAAATCAGTACATCACGAATCGGCAGTTTCCATCCGGTCGGCGCTCCCTTGAAGTCGGGGTTGTGGGAAAGGCTTAAATGGGTCTTCACCATGCAGGTGCCCATTTTCGCCGCTTCGGGATCATTCTGGAGTTCCTGAATTTTCTCTTCCGCCAGTTCGGACCATTCCACGCCGGAGGCGCCATACAGCTCGGTGGCAATTTTATGCACGCGGTCTTTCAGCGGCAGGTCGAGATCGTAGAGGAACTCAAAGTTATCCTCTTCTTCGCAGGCAGCCACCACTGCTTCGGCCAGTTCGATGGCGCCTTCGCCGCCTTTTTCCCAATGTTCGGAAACCGCGCAGCGTGCACCGTGTGCTTCCGCGATACGGCGAACGAGGTCGTGCTCGGCTTTGGTATCCGTATAGAAACCGTTGATGCAGACCACCGGTGTGGCGCCGCTTTTGCGGACAATATCGATGTGGGCAATCAGATTGGAGCAACCGGCTTCCAGCAGGGTCAGCTCTTCTTCGGTGTAGGCTTTGTCGAGGGGCTTGCCCGGTTTGACCACGGGGCCGCCACCGTGCATCTTCAGCGCGCGGACGGTGGCCACAATCACCACGGCATCGGGCTTCAGGCCGGAATAGCGGCACTTCAGGTTCCAGAACTTCTCATAGCCGATGTCTGCTGCAAAGCCGCTTTCGGTTACCACGTAATCACCCAGGCGCACGCCGAGCATATCGGCGATCACCGAATTCTGGCCAATGGCAATGTTGGCAAACGGGCCGGCATGCACCAGCACGGGGTTGCCTTCGATGGTCTGCACGAGGTTGGGATTGATGGCTTCGAGCATGATGGCTGACATTGCGCCGTCGACTTCCAGATCGGCCGTGGTGACTTCTGCACCGGAGCGGCTGTAGGCCACCACAATTTTGCCGATGCGTTCGCGCATATCTTTAAGGCTGTTGGCAATCGCGAGGATGGCCATGATTTCGCTCGAAACGGTGATCTGGAAACCGGATTCCATTTCATAGCCATCCATCTTTCCGCCTTTACCGATGGTAATGTTGCGGAGCGACTGGGCGCAGAAATCCATGGCCCATTTCATCTGAACACGGTCCGGGTCGATGTCGAGGCGTGGAATGCCGATCAGGGCAAGGCGTTCGTCGTCGTAGTTTCGTTCATGCTGCATGCGGGCGGTGAGGGCCACCATGCAGAGGTTGTGGGCGTTCGTGATGGCATCGATGTCGCCGGTCAGCCCGAGCGAGAACGGAGCGAGCGGAATGCACTGTGCCAGACCGCCGCCGGCTGCGGAGCCTTTAATGTTGAAGGTCGGGCCGCCGCTGGGCTGCCGAATGGCACCTACCGGTTTTTTGCCGATCCGGCCGAGGCCTTCGACCAATCCCATGGTCGTGGTAGTTTTTCCTTCACCGAGCGGGGTGGGGGTGATGGCGGTGACGTCCACATATTTGCCGGGTTTCTTATCCTTGATCCGGTTCCAGGTTGTCGGGTAGTCGATTTTGCCGACGTTACGGCCCATGGGGATCAGTTCATTTTCTTCAAGTCCGAGTTTTTCAGCAATTTCCTGAATCGGTTTAATATGCTGTTCTGCGGCTTCGGCAATTTCCCAGTCGGCCATTTTAGTTGGATCGAGTTTCATAAAGGTTCTCCGTTTAAAAAAATATTTTTCCAAGGATTGGAACTCTATTTACTTTGTTTTCTCAGGTAAAGAATCCAATAGATGGTTCCGACAAAAATTGCACCGCCGATCATGTTGCCGAGTGTGACGGGCAGCAGGTTGTTCATGATGAAACCGGAGGTGGTTAGATTGGAAAGATCGGTGCCATTCAGCATGCCGGCCACTTGGGGATTGCTCTTCAACAGCAGTCCGGCCGGGATGAAATACATGTTGGCAATCGAGTGCTCAAATCCCATGGCCACAAAGGCGGTAATCGGGAAGATGATGGCAAGAATTTTGTCGGTCACCGAGCGGGCGCTGTAGCAGAGCCAGATCGCCAGACAGACCAGAATATTGCACAGCATGCCGCTGGAGAAGGCCTGTGTGAAGCTGAGGTTTACTTTTGCATTTGCTATCGAGAGGGCCTTGGCGCCGACGGCACCGTTGTTTGTCAGCCAGTGCCCGCTGAGGTGGACCAGAAAGAGGATGGCCAGACAACCGGCCAGGTTGCCGAGAAAAACAAACAGCCAGCCTTTCAGCATTTTGCTCACCTTCACCTTGCCGGAAAAACAGCCCATCACGACCAGTGTATCGCCGGTGAAAAGGTCGGCACCGGCAATGATGACCAGAATCAGGCCAAGCGAAAAGCACATGCCGCCGATGAGTTTGGTCAGGCCGACGCCGAGCTCCATGTCGTGCACAACATGAGTGAAAAAGGCTGCGCCAAAGGCGATGAATGCTCCGGCCTGTACAGCCAGGAAAAAGGCGGTGACGATATCGCGGTTGGCTTTGCGAACGGCCGAAGCTTCGGCCCGCAGGGCCATCTCCGCCGGCATATACGCGTCTGCTATTGTTTCTTCCATGCTATGTTTGTCCTGTTTCAAATTGTGAATTAACCCCGCAGACTATCGCAGAATTCGCCCATAAGTTCTATGGCATCGTTGGTTTTTTCCAAGTCACCATCCATGGCTGCATAGGCGGAAACGAGATCGACCAGTTTGGGGTCGGCCGGTTTGTCGCCGAACTTGTACGCGGCGTTCACAATTCCGGCATCGAGACCGTAGCGCATGCCGACTTCAACATAGGCGCGCATGATGCCGACTTTGCGCCCCGGCAGATCGCGGCAGCTGTTGCTGATGCCCATGGAAAAATGTACGCCTTTCATTTCGGGCATCGCTTTGATGGTTTTGATGGTTTCGAATGCCCGATACGTGTAGCCCGGCACATTCGGCATCATCGGCATGTCGATGGCCAGAGGAAATGCAGTGGTGTCGAAAATGATAGCATCGTTTTCAAATCCATATTCAATTGCCTTGGAGTGAATCGTTTTTGCAAGTGCCACGAGGTTCTCCACGGTGTCATTTCCGGCACTTCCTGCATCTTCATTTGTGAGCAGCCCGATGAACGCATAATCGTACTCTTTCCTGAGCGGCATCATGATGTCTGTGGTATGTGCTTTAATGGAATTCACCAAAGGTTTTACGACTGGTTCGTCGGTGTTGTACCACGCTTTGAGTCCGGCCGTTAAAACGTCATCATTCGAGGAGTCGATGCAGACGGGAACGCTTCCGCCCCATTTCCGAACCAGCTTTACGTATTCAACCATGATGTCCACGGAGTCCTGCGGATTGGATTCGCCGAATGCATCGACGTTGACGGCAATGTAATCCGCACCGACTTCCGCCTGACTTTCGATGAGGGCCCGCACGTAGTCCAGCTGGGGGCTGTCGGTTTCGTAAGCCCCTTCGCCGAGATCGTGGAGCTCGCGCATCACTTTGCTGTGTTTCGGGATGGAAGCGTGAATGTCTTCGCCGATGTTGATGATTGCATTTTTCATGGTGTGGTCCTTTCCGAATAGGTAGTTAAGGATGGATGACGAGTGTTCTAATGCTGGATTGCGCGGGCGGTTGACGGTTTTTCGAAGTCTGGAAAGCCCGCCCTTTTGAGCTTTGGCGGCCCGGTAGATCTGTTCGCCCCGGCAGACAACCCCTTCGGCATTCCCGCAGGTGCCGTCAGGATTGGCATCGCCGCAGGGGGCGTTGGCCAGCCCTTTGGCACAACCGCCCTTGGTGCAGTAGCCGAAGTTTTCGAAGAGATAGCAATCGCCGCACTCTTCGCATTCGAAGGCCGCATGTTTCATGGCCCGTTCGATGGCGAAGAACGATTTCTGCGCCGGCCCGTCGGGCTTACTTTTCTGCATCACATTTTTCAGGGCATGGAATCCTTTGCGATCAGGGTCCAGAACGGTGTTATGCACCAGATTGAACCAACGGTCGTGCAGGGTCGGCTTGCCGGGCTCCAGCTGCGTGCGGTCGCCTTCCTGATCGTAAAGATAGAATGGTGCGTCCGGCGGCCAGCAGAGATTGTCTTTAAATGCAGTCCAGCCTTCGCCGATTTCATCGGCGCGCTGGAGGATGGTGGTAAAGGTGTCATAGTTATGCACGCCGCCCAGATCCACCCCGTCATAGCCCAGTGCTTTAAACATGGCTACCTGCTGGGCCGCGCGGTCGATATGTTCTTCAATGGTTTCGGACCGCAGCCGGGCGAGCAGGGCATTGCTCACATAACAGCCCGGCAGCTTTCCGGAATTCATTAAACGCGGTGCAGCGTTGGAGGTGGTCAGGAAATAGACGTTTCCAAGGATTGGAATATTCAGTGCAGCCTCTTCCATATAGAGTTTCAGCTCCAGCGCCTTCTTCCAATCCCAGCCGACCTGGGTGATCAGATAGCGGGCCCCCGTGGCCACCTTCTTTTCCATCTTGAAATACTGCTGGAGCTGGGAGGCTTCAGAATATTTATAGGGCGAAACGGCCGCTCCGGCAAAAAACTGCGGAATGGCGGAGAGGTTTTCCTGCCCGCCTTTAAGCAGTTGGTTCCGGTTCATTTTTGAGATGAGTTGCAGGAGACCGATGGATTCGAGCTCAAAAACACCCTGCGCGGAAACCGGTTTGTCGCCCGTAAGGGCCAGTACAGTCCGGATGCCGCGTTGGCGATAGCCCACGAGATTGGAGTGGAGCGCGGATTTGTTATGATCTTTGCAACTCAGGTGCGGAATATAATCCAGGTCGTCCAGCAGGTTGGTTGCACTCAGCTGTGCGAGAACGTCCGTGGGATCGAGGTTCGAGATGCCGCCCGGATTCTGGGGCAGGGCAATGCCGGCAAAGTCGAAGGTTTTCGGCAGCCCTTTCTCGGCCCGATGTTTTTCCAGGAATTGGAAAATCGGAGCCATACTGTAACCGCGGCCTGATGTGAGCTCCGCAACCACCGTAAACCGGTCCATCTTCTTTAAGCTGTCTTTCAGTCGTTTCATGCCCATCCCTTTTCCAATGTCTGGATAGGTTGGCATGAAGATCAAAAAACTGCATAGCAGTATGGTTGAGTAAAACGGTCGGATATTGCTGTGTTTTGCGTTTTCTATGAAAAGTAATCCAGCAAAACGGTGTTTTGATTAGATTATTATGGGTTGATCTTGTCGTTGAGGCCCAGTCCGTTTCCGCGGAAGTGCATCTGGTAGTGTTGCTGCAGGCGCTGTGCGGCGGTAACCGTGTTGCGCATGAGCGTGGCGAGGGTCACGGGGCCGACGCCGCCGGGAACGGGGGTAATCCAACCGGCGGTTTCGAGGCAGGATTCGTAGTCGCAGTCGCCGACGACTTTGGATTTCCCGTCGGGTCCTTCGACCACATTGATACCGATGTCGATGACGACGGCGCCCGGCTTGATCATGTCGCCGGTCAGCAGTCCGGCTTTTCCGACGGCCACAAAAACGGCATCGGCTCTGCGGGAGTGCACGGTGACTTCGCGGGTCATGTGGTGGCAGACGGTCACGGTGGCGCCTTCGGCCATCAGCAGGAAGGCAATCGGTTTGCCGACAATTTCTGAGTGCCCGATGACGGTGGCTTCGAGGCCCTCGAGTTTGACGCCGGTACTTTTGAGCAGTTCAACGGAGGCCTTGGCCGTACAGGGGGCCAGTTCCAGCTCGCCGTAAACAATGTTGCCGATCGATTTCGGATGCATCCCTTCCACATCTTTCAGCGGATGGATGGTTTCCTGCAGGGCTTTCACGGGCATATGGTCCGGGACCGGACGCTGGAGAATGATGCCGGTAACGGTCGGGTCGACGTTGAGGTTGGTGATGGCCGCCGTGACTTCTTCGGCCGAGATGGAAGCAGGGTAGTGGCGCTCCACAAATTCGATGCCCACTTTGTCGGCATTCCGCTTCTGATTGCGCACATACAGATCCACTGATTTGTCGTCGCCGACTTTGATGGAGACAAGTTTTGGGAACCAGTGTTCCTTTTTTAACGTGGCAACATCGGTGGCAATTTTTTCGAGCAGCTGATCTGCTACTTCCCGACCGTTAATATTGTAGTGCTCCATATCCGCTCTCCTTCGAAATCGATTAATTTAGATGCCGTCTAGTTTATCGTTCTTCCCAAGGATAGGAAGGTTTTTTCGTTATCTGTTGCATTCTTGCTGAAGGGCGGTGTAGAAATCTGGATTCTATCTTATTTCCAGTGATTGGAAGGTGTGTTTGTATGTCGATCTTGTCGAAAAGAATGTTTTCGTCTGTGGCCCGGGACTATCGGAGCCAGTGCGGTCTGGAGCTCTGCCTCTCAGATTGTGACGGCCGGATAGTGATGCCGGAGCACACCAGTCCCGTCGAAAACCTGCCGGCCATGTTTCATTTGCGCTGTCATAACCTCAACGAAGCCGTTCGCTGGGGGGAACCGCATATTTTCTTCGTTGCGCCGGGTATCATGAGCTGGATTGTACCGCTGGTGGAGGGAACTCAGCTTCAGGGTGGTCTGTGCGGCGGTTGCATTCTGCTGGAGGATGACGCGCAGAGCATTAACACAGCGGTGAACTATTTTGTGGGTGAAGGGGCAAAGCGCGCGGATGCCGTGGCTTTTGTCCAGGGATTGGAAGTCTTTGAGCAGGAGCGCGTGCGCGGGGTGGTCGACAACCTCTATGAGTCGTTCTATCAATACAGCGGATGGAATCCTCTGAAGCTGAAACGTAACCGCGATCAGATGATTCAGCAGCGCCAGATTGCCGAAGAAATTCATACACGGAAGGTCGAGCAGAACCGGGCCTATCCCTACGATGACGAGCGCATTCTGCTTTCACTCATCCGCGTGGGCGACCGCGCCGGGGCACGAAAGATGTTTAATAAGATGCTCGCGGCGATGTTTCTCTATTCCCCGAAGCCGGTCGTGGTGCGGGCGCGGGCCATTGAGATGATGGGCTATCTGGTCCGCACGGCCGTGGAGGACAGCCCGCTGATGGAGCCGTTGCTGGAGCGGCATATGAAGTGGATCGAGCAGATTGTGGATACGGAGGATTTTGACGATCTCTGCAATGTGCTGAGCGATGCGCTGGACGATTTTATGAACAGCATTTTCCTGCAGGGGGTCAATCCCGTCAGCTCGGCAGTGAGCAAGGCGCTCGATTATATTGCCGCCAATTATACCGAGCAGATCGCGCTGGAGGATATTGCCGAGGCCGCCGGACTGAGCACCTTCCGCATTGCCCACCTGTTGAAAGAGGCAACAGGGAAGACGGCGCTGCAGAATATCCATTATCTGCGGATTCAGGAAGCCCGGCGCCTGTTGGAGCAGAGCGATTTGTCCTGTACAGATATTGCCTATGAAACCGGCTTCGGCGACCAGTCCTATTTTATTAAGCAGTTTAAAAAATGGATGGGTATTACGCCTGCAAAATACCGTAAGACGGCACGGGTGGCATGATGAAACCACCGGTATTCAAGATCAAAGAAGTCACGCAGTCCGAGTTGCTCAAGGCCTATAAGCCGTCAGAGATTCTGGGGTACTGCGCCCATTGCGGAAACCACGATTCAGTTTGGTCGTGCCCGCCGCATCGCTTTGATCCTGCTGAATTCATCGAGGGGTATTCATTTGCCTATGTGGTGAGCGGGGCGGTGTCGATGTGCGGTTTTGAAGAGCAGGCCGATGCGGTTATTCACTATTATGAAATGCGAAGTAAAATTAATCAGGCGCTGTTGGCTTTTGAAACAACGGTTCCCGGGGGAGTGAGTCTCTATGCCGGACATTGTGATGCCTGTAAGCCCTGCAGCCGGACTCAAGGTGAAGAGTGTGTCTATCCCGACCTCTGCCGCTACTCGCTGGAATCGCTTGGCCTGGATGTCGAGATGCTGATAGAAACCCATTTCGGGGAAAGCCTGCAGTGGGTCGCCGGGAAAATGCCGAAGCAGATGCTCGTGGTGCCTGCGCTCCTCAGCCCGGTTGAGGTTGATATCCCTTCCTTTATCCAGGCATTGGAAACGGGGGTGGTTGGGGCTGCGTAAAGCGGAGGGCGATGCTTTGTCATCGCCGGCGGAAACGAAGTGCCACCGTCTATGGAAAGTTGCTATTTCTTCGGTTTCAGCCAACCGAGGGAGACGAGGAATTTATCCATCTCCGCGACGGTTTCGTTGTATTTTGATTTATTGAAGAAGCCGTGCTTCTCGCCTTCATAGAGATGCAGATCGCAACGTCCGCCATTGGCTGCCATAATCTTTTTATATTCCTGTGCCGTGGAGGCGGGGATCAGATCGTCTTTTGTTCCGAGGAAAACGATCGTGGGCGGCGTGCCCTTTTTCAGGTTATGCATGGGCGAAAAATCCTTCCAGTATTCGGAAACCCGGTCGTGACCGTAGCCTTTTTCTGAATTGTCGAAAACCGGGTTGAATAGAATGAGGGCTTCCGGTTTGCAGCTGATGGCTGTGTTGTCGTCGGGCTCGTTAAATTTTTCCAGCGTTGCGGTTGCCGCGGCCAGATGGCCTCCGGCGGAGCCGCCGCCGGCGGCGATACGCTGCGGGTCGATCCCGTATTTATGGGCACGTTTTCGCACCCAGCGCATGGCAGATTTTGCATCCATCACGCAGGCGCGCGGATCGGTTCCATGGCCTTTTTTTGTGCGGTATTCTGCCGCAATGGCCACCATGCCGCGGTCGGCCAGATACCGGGCGTGGGGATAAAACTGTTTGGGGCTTCCTCCATTCCAGCCGCCGCCGAAATAGAAAACAACGGCCGGTCGTTTTTGCCCGGCTTTCAGTCCGGCCGGTTTAAAAATGTGGAGGCGCAGTTCACCTTGCGGGGTTTCTTTGAATGGAATGGTTTGGTCGGGTTGAGGGGCCGCCCACACGGAGACTGAAATCAGGGTTAAAAATGCGATGGTTTTTTTCATACTGTAGACTATTCCTTCCAACAATTCTTCAGGATTTTGCTTAACAAACTATAATGAAGCAACGATATGCTAATGCAAATTGGGACATCAGCTGATATATTGTCTGTTTTAACAGGAAGGATTTTATTTATGTTCACGGAATGGATGGAAGGCGTGTTGACGTCGACGGGGGCTTCTGAAGCATGGGTCGATGTTATTTCAATGGGCGTTCAGGTGCTCTTGATTTTTGCAGGGGCGTATCTGATTTACTGGCTGCTCCGAAGTTATCTGCTCAAGCTGATTCACCGGGTGACTGAAAAGACTTCCAATAAATGGGATGATATGTTGATGGAATCGCGAGTGTTTCATCGCGCTCTCCGCCTGATTCCGCTCACATTCATCCTCCTGTGGCTCGAGCGCCTTGCTCCGGGACAGATGATTGTGCTGAAACGGGCAATTTTTGCGATCATCATTTTGATTGGAGCCCGGACGGTGGAGGCGTTTCTGAACGCCGTCTCCGAGGTCTACCATTCGGCAAAGGATACGCACAGGAAGCCGATCCGTCCGCTCTTTCAGGCGTTGCTGATTGTGGTTTATCTATTTGCCGGGATCTTTATGATTTCGGTGCTGCTCGATAAATCGCCATGGAATCTGTTCGGTCTGATGGGCGGCCTCACCGCCGTAACCATGCTGGTATTCAAGGATACCATTCTGGGTTTTGTGGCCGGCATCCAGCTGGGCGCCAACGATATGATTCGCGAGGGCGACTGGATTGAAATGCCGAAATATGGTGCGGACGGCGATGTGATTGAGGTGACCGTGAACACCGTCAAAGTGCGCAACTGGGATAAAACCATCTCCACCATCCCGACGTATGCATTGATCTCGGACTCTTTTAAAAACTGGCGTGGTATGAGTGAATCCGGTGGACGGCGTATTAAACGCGCGATCAGTATTGATATGAATACTGTTCAGTTTGCGGATCAGGCGATGTTGGAAAAATTCCAGGCAATGGAACTCCTGAAGGAATATGTTTTAAAAACTCAGGAGGCGATTGATGCCGCTAACTCGGAGCGGGGAATCGATCTTTCTGCAACGGTTGTCAATGGCCGCCGCCAGACCAATCTGGGAATCTTCCGGGCTTATCTGGTGAACTACCTGCATGACAATCCGAAAATTCACAAGGGCATGACCTTTCTGGTTCGGCATCTTCAGCCGACGCCGCAGGGGCTGCCGATCGAGATCTATGTTTTCAGTGCCGACAAAAACTGGGTCAACTACGAAGCCATTCAGGCCGATATCTTTGATCATATTCTGGCGGCTTTGCCCGAGTTCGGGCTGCGTGTCTACCAGCAACCCTCGGGCGTTGATATTGCTTCACTCAATATGGGGTAGGGGACGGTTCGCAAAGGTTTTCCAACCATTGGGAATGAAAAAGGCTGCTCTGTGAAGAACAGCCTTTTTTCATGATTCCGATGGCGGAGTTTATCGGTGGAGATCGTTGATCTTTTCCAGGTTTGCAGCGCCGGGGCAGAGTTCCTCGGTGCCGAGATCGCGCAGCGGGCGCTGTGTTGTATTCATGGTTTCATGGATCTCCTGCGAATTTTCGTCCATGAACAGGATGCCGGTCACCACTTTGTCTTCAGCTTTATATTCCTGCATCAATGATAGAGCCGAGGTGCGGCTGTGAATGTCGTGTTTGGTCTCTAGCTTATGCAGGTTGATGATGGAGCCGTCGTGCATGGTGACTTTTTCATCTGTTCCTTCATCAAACTCAGCGGTGATTTCTTCTGCCGGAGGGACATAGTCGACCGTGTTGGTGGAGGCCATGTGCTGACGAATGTAGTCGTATGCTTTGGTGGAGCCGGGGGCATTGTTGAAGGTTACGCAGGGGGAGATGATATTGATAAATGCAAATCCTCTGTGTGCAATGGCCGCCTGAATGATCGGGACCAGTTGGTCTTTGTCGCCTGAAAAACTGTTGGCCACAAAGGTGGCACCGAGTTGCAGTGCAATGGAGCAGAGGTCGATCGGTTCCAGCGCATTCGGTTCGCCTTTTTTTGATTTCGACCCGATGTCGGTGGTGGCCGAGTCCTGGCCCTTGGTGAGTCCGTAGACCCCATTGTTTTCGCAGATATAAACCATGTTTACATTCCGGCGTACGGCGTGCACAAACTGGCCCATGCCGATGGAGGCCGTGTCGCCATCGCCGGAAACGCCGATGTAGAGAAGCTCCCGGTTAGCCATGTTTGCTCCCGTTGCAACGGACGGCATGCGTCCGTGCACCGAGTTGAATCCGTGGGAATTCCCGAGAAAGTAAGTCGGAGTTTTGGAGGAGCACCCGATGCCGGAAAGTTTGGCCACCCGGTGCGGGGGGATGGACATTTCAAAACAGGCCTCGATGATGGCATTGCTGATCGAATCGTGTCCGCATCCGGCGCATAGTGTGGATACGGCGCCTTCGTAATCTTTGGTGGTATACCCTAGATCATTTTTCGGGAGGTTCGGGTGGCGGAAAGTCGGAATTTTATAGCTCATGAATCGGCTCCTAGTAAAAACGGCTGCGGCGGCGTGGTGAGGTGGTGGTCTGCAGAATCCAGTCGCGAATAATATGCCGGATAAAGCGCGCGGTAATCGGACTGCCGTCGTAGTGGAGCAACGGAACCAGACACTCTGGATCGAAGTCGTATTCATTGATCAGCAGCGTACGCATTTGGGCATCGCGGTTCTGCTCGACGACAAAGACATATTCGTGCTCTTCGATAAACTGGCCGACCTCATCTGAAAAGGGAAAGGCCTGAATGCCCATGCTGTCGAGCGAGATGCCATGCAGGCTGTTCAGGTGGTGCAGTGCTTCGAGGGTGGAAGCTTCGGACGTTCCATAATGGATGACGCCCACCGTGCAGGGTTTATCTGTTTTGCGGATGACGGGTTTGGGAACCACGGTGCTGGCAGTTTTCCACTTTTTCTGGATCCGCTCCATGTTTTCAATATATTTTTCGCCGTTCTCCGTATAAATGGCGTATTCGTCTTTCGAAGTGCCGCGGGTGAAGAAGGCACCTTTGGTCGGGTGGGTGCCCGGATAGGTGCGGTACGGAATGCCGTCGCCGTCGATATCCAGATAACGGCCGAACTTTTCGTTCATGTTTTCCAGATCTTCTTCGTTGAAGACCTTGCCGCGATCGTAGCGTTTGGCATCGTCCCATTCGAAGGGTTCAGACATGTTGTCGTTCATGCCGAGGTCGAGATCGGACATCACCATGACCGGGGTCTGGAAGCGCTCGGCGAGGTCGAAGGCCATAGCGGTATATTCAAAACACTCTTTCGGGGTCGAGGGATACAGACAGATATGCTTGGTGTCCCCGTGCGATGCGTAAGCCGCAGAGAGGACATCCGATTGCTGGGTGCGGGTCGGCATACCGGTGGACGGACCGGAGCGTTGCACATCGATCAGTACGGCTGGAATTTCTGCAAAATAGGCGAGGCCGAGAAACTCATTCATTAAAGAAAGGCCCGGTCCGCTGGTGGCCGTAAAGGCCCGGGCACCGTTCCATGAGGCTCCAATAACCATGCCGATGGCGGCAAGTTCGTCTTCCGCCTGCACGATGGCAAAATTTTTCTCTCCGGTCTCTTTGTCGGTTCGGAACATGCGGCAGTAGCGGGAATAGTTGTCGATGACGGAGGTGGACGGAGTAATCGGATACCAGGCGGAAACGGTTGCGCCGCCGTACACGGCTCCCAGGCCACAGGCTTCGTTGCCGTCCATCAGAATTTTATTGCCCACATTGTCGCGGCGTTCAATGCGATAAGCAATCGGGCAGTTAGGAAGTTTTGCGGCCATGTCATAGCCGGTTTCCAATGCCTGGATATTCGGGGCAACCAGTTTTTCTTTCCCCTTGAACTGATCGTTGATCAGCTGTTTAAAGACCTCCATCTCCATATCGAACAGGGCGGCCATAACGCCCACATACATCACATTGCGGAAGAGCTGGCGCTGACGGGGATCTTCGTACATTTCGCGGCATTTTTCCGTGAGTGGAATGCCGATGAAGTCGATGTCATCGCGCTTGAAGTCGGGATTGATCGGGCGGGTGCTGTCGTAAATGAAGTATCCGCCTTTTTCGACTTCGGTAATATCCCGCTCCATGCTCTGCGGATTCATGCCCACCATGACATCAATCCCGCCGCGGCGACCGAGGAATCCGTTTTCATTGATCCGGACTTCATACCAGGTGGGCAAACCCTGAATGTTAGACGGGAAGATATTCTTCGGGCTGATCGGTACGCCCATGCGGAATACGGCGCGGCTGAACAGCTTATTCGCGCTGGCAGATCCTGTTCCGTTTACATTGGCAAACTTGATGACGAATTTGTTGATGATGATGTCACGTTTCATAGTTTTTTCCGTATTGCTTGAGGTCGGTCAGGTACCTGTGATTATTTTACTGGTTTCGGAGCAATGTAAAGGAACTTCTGCATATCCCAGGCCGCGGTGGGGCAGCGTTCGGCGCACAGGCCGCAGTGAAGGCAGACGTCCTCGTCTTTCACCATGACCCGGCCGGTGTTGAGATGGTCGGAAACGAAAATCGATTGTCCCAGATTGAGGGCCGGAACATTCAGGTTGCGGCGAAGTTCCGCCTCTTCTTTGTTGCTGGTAAAGGTCAGGCAGTCTACCGGACAGATATCAATGCAGGCATCGCACTCGATACATTTATCGGCGGTGAAGACTGTTTCGACATCGCAGTTCAGGCAGCGTTCTGCTTCTTCCAGAGCCGTTTTAGCATCAAAACCCAGTTCGACTTCGATGGTATGGCTGTTAATGGCTTCATCGAGATCAACATGCGGAACGAGGTGCCGCTTTTCCTCGGTAACCATACTTGCATAGCTCCAGTCATGAATGCCCATCTTCTGGCTGAGCAGGTTGGTGCTCGGGTCCGGGCGCTCGGCCAGCTCTTCACCTTTCAGGAACATATTAATCGAGATCGCCGCCTGATGGCCCTGGGCTACGGCCGTGATAATGTTCTTCGGCCCGAAGGCGGCATCGCCCCCGAAGAACACTTTCGGATTTGTGGACTGGTGTGTTTTTTCATCAACTTTAGCCAGACCGATCTTGGTAAATTCAATGCCCAGATCCCGTTCAATCCAGGGGAAGGCATTGGCCTGTCCGATCGCAAGCAGCACGAGGCTGGCATCAATGGTTTCCATCTGACCGGTCGGGGTGAAGGTTTCGCGCCCGGTGTCGTCCACGGAATACTCAATCACTTCAAACTTCATTGCTTTCAGTTGACCGTCTTCCACCACATATTCCAGCGGATTGTGGTTTTCAATAATCGGAATTCCTTCGGCCTGCGTATCTTCAATTTCCCATGGGGAAGCCACCATGGCGGAGATCGGTGTGCGTAAGACAACCTTTACATTTTTAGCGCCGAGGCGGAGCGCGGACCGGCAGCAATCCATGGCCGTATTTCCTCCGCCGATCACGATGACGTCTTTGGGGGTTTCGGTCACGTGGCCGAAAGCCACCTGTGCCAGCCATTCGACTCCGACCTGAACACTCTCGCCTTGATCCAGTTCAAATCCGGGCAGTTTGAGCTGTCGTCCGGTGGGCGCGCCGGTTCCCACAAAAACCGCATCGTATCCTTTGTTCAGCAACTCCTTCATGCTTTCTATGCGGGTGTTGAAAAACGTGTTGACGCCCATATCTAGAATGTAGCCGGTTTCTTCGTCGATAATACTTTCAGGAAGGCGGAACGAGGGAATCTGCTGACGCATGAACCCGCCGGCCTTGGAGGTGGCTTCGTAGAGATCAATTTCATAACCGAGCGGCATCAGGTCGCGGGCCACCGTCAGGGCGGAAGGGCCGGCTCCGATGATGGCGAGTTTGAATCCGTTTTTCTTTTTCGGAATCTTCGGCAACATGGATTTGATGTCATCCTTCATGTCGGCGCAGACGCGTTTGAGCCGGCAGATGGCAACGGGCTTCTCCTCAATACGCCCTCGTCGGCAGGCGGGTTCGCAGGGGCGGTCGCACGTGCGGCCGAGAATCCCCGGGAAAACATTCGATTCCCAGTTGATCATATAGGCCTCGGAATACTTGCCGGCCGCAATGAGCCGGATGTATTCAGGGACCGGTGTATGCGCCGGGCAGGCGTATTGGCAGTCGACTACTTTATGGAAGTATTCCGGGTTGTTCGTATCAGTCGGTTTCACGCTTATTTCTCCATTCGCCTGAATATGGGGGTAAATCCGCCCCAAGTTAACAGTCATTGCCTGAGTTTCGGCAATATAAATCACAAGGTTGTGAGTATTTCAGCATTAAAATACTTAAATCGTACAATTTTTATCATATATCCCGCATATGGGTATTTTTATATCGGTTTAAACGCGGTTTTTGCTAAGAAATATGAATATTTTCCCAGCGAAATCGCTTTCTGCAAAATACGGCTTCGATTGCGCGGAAATGCTGAATGTTGAGTCGTAAATTAAGCTGCGCACCTGATTGCATTTCAGGAAAAGGGATCGGGAATTCCCGGTCGGGGAGGGAGGTGGTGGAGGATCCCATAGGTTGCAATGTCTGGCAGAAAACGGCCGGAATTGTTCCAGACATTGGAAAAATAAGGAAATAAACCGGAAAACCCGTTGACGCATCGTGGTTGGAAGTGGCATAAAATCCCATGAAGTGGAGCAGAGTGGAGAGCTTGTCATGACTACAACCCAAAAAATACCAGCCTTGTTCGTGGGATCGTTTACGCATTCCCTTGATGCCAAGCGACGTATGATCTTCCCGTCAACGTGGAGGAATTTGGCCGGGGAGTCGAACCAGCTGTTTGCCTTTCCGCATCCGGATGAGAAGTGTCTCTATCTTTACACGGCAGCGGAAATGATGCGCCGTCTGGATGAACTCCGTTCCGGTGGTGCGGTTGATGCCGCCGATCAGCAGGCTATCCGTTCCATTACGTCGGGGGCCGATATGTTGATGTGGGATGCGCAGGGCCGGATCCGGATCGGTGAAAATCTGCTCGCCCATATAGAAGTGAAGGAACAACTGGTTTTGGTAGGCGCTCTGACCCGCATTGAATTGTGGAGCGCAGAAAATTTTGATTTGGCTCTGCCTCAGGAATCATCAGCGGCGGAAAACGTATTTTTCGGTGGGTACTAAGGAAGGGGCGGTTGGATGTGTGGATTAGTCGATAAATGGTATGTCCCGGCTGGGAATCAGGAATCCGAACAATCCGGCAATCCAATAATCCAGGGAGATAAGGCATGAGCATGTTGGATGTAGCACGGTATTTGAGTTATTCGCGGTCGATTGATCATTCATCGGATCGCGAACGGATTTTCAACCTGTCCATGGCGAACTCCGGTCGTCTGTTTTCCTGCCTGTATGGCGATCGCTCCCACTGGAGCTTCGGCCGCGAACAGGATCAGAAGGAACAGTTTCCAAAGATTTGAAAAGGAGTCTAGTGCATATACCCGTCATGCTGAACGAATGCCTTGAGGCGCTGATCACCGACCCGAAAGGGATCTATGTGGACGGTACGCTCGGCAATGGCGGGCACTCGGCGGAGATGCTGAAACAGCTTGATGACGGAGGAATGCTGATTGGGTTTGACCGCGATATCGATGCAATCGAGCGCGTGCAGGAAAAATTGAAAAGCGGTGAAGGCAGGCGCGTGGAACTGGTTCATGACAACTATGCAAACATGGCGGAGCAACTCGATCGCCTGGGCATTCAGAAAGTCAACGGACTGCTGCTGGACCTGGGCGTGAGCTCATTCCAGCTCGATATCGCCGAGCGGGGCTTCAGCTTTATGAAAGATGCGCCGATTGATATGCGGATGGATCAGCAGGCGGGCCAGACGGCCGGCGAGCTGGTGAACACCGCCAGCGAGCAGGAGCTGGCTGATATCATTTACCGCTACGGCGAAGACCGTGCCTCGCGCCGGATTGCGCGGGCCATTGTTGAAGCCCGCAGTAAAGTGGAAATTGCCACCACCCTGCAGCTCGCCGGCATTGTTGAGCGGGCAAAGGGCGGGCGTAAGGGAAAGAAAACGCATCCGGCCACGCAGACGTTTCAGGCACTGCGCATGGCCGTGAACGATGAGCTGGCAGGAATTGAACAGGTATTGGAAACAATGATGGATCGGATGGTGGAGGGCGGACGGATGGCGGTGCTGACCTTCCATAGTCTGGAAGATCGTCTGGTGAAGCAGTTTTTTGCCAGGCATGTGCCACGGGAGGAATCGCTTCAGGAGGGCGGGGTTAAGCGCATCTTTGAAGAGCCGCCCGCAAAATGGATTTGGAAAAAACCGTTAATTGCAACGGACGAAGAGCAGGCAGTGAATCCACGTTCGCGCTCAGCAAAATTGCGCGCAGTGGAAGTGGGGGGATAAAAATGGCAGCAAAACGAAAAACGACTAAAAAGAAAATGAAGAAGAATCAGGTTCAGGTACCGTTCCCGGTGCTGCTGGCGAATGTACTGGTTCTGGTTGCTGTCCTCGGTCTGAGCTATATGTGGCTCTGCTCGCGTTGCGATGCGCTGGGAAAAGACATTAAGAATAAAGAAGCCGAACTCGCAGCGGCTCAGAAACGGCTGGTTAACGAACAGGACCGCTGGTCGAGCATTACTTCGCCGGCCAACCTGGAACGGGCCATTGGAAAATATAATCTGGCGATGTCTATGCCGCGCGAAAGTCAGGTGCTGCGTGTCGGCAACTGGAGTGGGGCCCGGGTAACGGCCATGCACAAGCCCGACAGTGCCGTGCAGTAGGTTTTAAGTAAACAAGGAGCAGGTAAATGGAACAGGAAAGGGTCAACGTAATGTACGATGAAAACGGTAAAGCGGTCCGTGTTCAAATGGACTTCGACCTTTACCAGTGGATGATTCAGCAACTGCCGCAGGCCGAACAGGCACTTGCGGTTGCCAGCTGATATCAACCGGTTCGTTGGAGCCGGCCTGCCCGGGGTATGCAGGCCGCCCGCGGATTTATCTGTTTGAAACATTCTGCCCGCAACGCTGCCTCGGTACGTTGCGGGTTTCGTAATCCTGAAGGAGAAGGCATTAACCATGGCGGAGGTACGATTCAAAGGACGGATTATTGTTCTGGTCGTGGTCGTGATTCTTGTTTTCATCGGAATCGCCTGCCGCCTCACCATGCTTCATCTCCGGCCCGCACAGTGGGTGCTCACGCCGATTGAACAGGGGCGGATGTACGAAACCAAGCCGATGGGCAGCCGAGGACGGATTGTGGACCGCAACGGCGAAATTCTCGCGATGGACCTCGCGGCCTATCACGTTTATGTGGATCCGAAATATATTTCAGAACATGGCGATGCTGCAACGGTCAGTAAATATCTTTCAACTGAGTTCCGTATTCCGGAATATGAAATAAAGGAAAAGCTGGAAAAGACTGAGCGTCAATATGAGCGCATTAAAAAGTTTGTTCCCGGGCATCAGTTAAAGCGGTTTAAGCGAAGGGCATTCGGCGTGGAATATACGCCGGCCGAACTCGTGAACGGGGTCGAGACGAATATCTACCTGCGCGGTGTCGGGCTCGAAGAAGCACCCATCCGCAACTATCCCAAAGGGCCGCTGATGGCGCACGTGGTCGGGTTTGCCAATCAGGAAGGCATCGGTTCCGCCGGCGTGGAGCAGCGCATGGATGAATATCTGCGCGGAAAAGAAGGCCACCGGGTCAGTAAAAAAGACGGCCGCCGCCGCGAAATTTACAGTGCCCGGACCGTGGACATTGAAGCCGTAGACGGTGCCACCGTCATGCTCACGCTCGATCAGCAACTCCAGTACGTGGCCGAAAAGACCGTCGAGAAAACCTGCCGCGATTTTAATGCCAAGGCCGCCTGGGCCATCGTGCAGCACGTGCGCACCGGCGAGATTCTGGCGATGGCTTCGTTCCCGACCTACGACCTGAACCGCTATGCCAAAGCACCGCCCGAATGGCGGCGTAACCGCGCCATCAGTTTTAACTATGAACCCGGTTCCACCATGAAGGCCGCCGTGATTGCTTCCGCTCTCGATAACGAGGTCGTGAAGGAAGAGGATATCTTCGATTGCGAGAACGGTTATTGGGTTTATGGCGGGAAATCGCTGCGCGACAGCCATGGCGAAAAAGAAATCAGCGTGGCTGAGATTATCAAAGTGTCGAGTAATATCGGTACGGCCAAGATCGCCCTCGAAATGGGGAATCAGATGGTCTACGACAGCCTGAAAAAATTTAATTTCGGCAACCGGCTTGGTATCGGCATTCCCGGCGAAGAAGGTGGGATTTTCTATTCGCCGAAGCACTGGTCGAAGATCAGTATCACCCGCATCGGCATGGGCCACGAGATTGGTGTTACCGCGCTGCAGATCGTTTCCATGATGAGTGCCATCGCCTACAACGGGGTGCAGATGAAGCCCCTGCTCATCAAAAAAGTAGTGAGTACCGACGGCACACTGGTGGAAGAAAATATGCCGGAAGAACTGGGACGTCCGCTCAGTCCATCCGCCGCGCGGCGGATGCAGAAACTGCTGGCTGCTGTTGTGATGGAAGAGGGGGGGACCGGAAGCAAGGCCCGTCTCGAGGGCTACACCGTTGCGGGTAAAACCGGAACCGCCCAGAAGATCCGCCCGAAAGAAGAGGGCGGCGGGTACTATTCCAAAAACTTCACCTCCTCCTTTGTCGGTTTTCTGCCGGTTGAAAATCCGGAGATTGCCATTGTGGTGGTGGCGGACGATCCCGGGGAATACACCGAATCGGGGCGTAAGATTAAGTATTACGGCGGAACGGTTTGCGGTCCGGCGTTTAAGGAAATTGCTGAATTTGCAGTGCGTTATTTGCGCATTGCACCGGAAGGCAGTCGGATCTATGTTGCAAGGCCGGACGACGAATGAAACTGCGCACGTTAATTGAATCTGTTCCAAACATTGGAACCATCGGGGACGGTGATCCGGAAGTCGCGGGCATGACCTATGATTCCCGCACGGTCAAACCCGGATGGCTTTTTGTGGCCGTCAGCGGGCATCAGGTCGACGGAGCCGAGTTCATCACGCAGGCGGTTTCGAACGGGGCTGTGGTGGTGGTTTCTGAAAATGCGCTGGATCTGGGTGCCGGTGTGGTGCATGTGCAGGTGAAAAACGCCCGCCGGGCCATGGCTGAAATTGCCAACGCCTATTACGGCGGCCTTTCGCGTTCGATGACGGTTGTCGGCGTAACCGGCACCAACGGAAAGACCACCACCACCTATATGATTCGCGATATACTGCAGGCCGGCGGTATGAAGCCCGGTCTGCTCGGTACCGTGGCCTACGAAATCGGCAACCGCTCCATTCCCGCAGCCCGCACCACTCCGGAAGCGCCGGAAATTCATTCCATGTTCCAGCAGATGAAAGAGGCCGGTTGTCAGGCGGCGGTCATGGAGGTTTCCTCCCACGCCATCGCATTGCAGCGGGTGCACGGAATCGATTTCAATGTCAGCGTCTTTACCAATCTCACACAGGACCATCTCGATTATCACAACGACATGGATACCTATTTTAACGTGAAGGCCGAACTTTTCCAATGTCTGGAAAAACGCCACGACCATTCTGCCGTAATTAACATTGACGACCCGTGGGGTCGTAAACTGGTGGAGCACAAAAGCCTCAAGGCGGATGTGGTCACCTATGGATTCCATGAAAAGGCCGCCGTGTTTGCATCAAACGCTCAGTTAGACGCGCGCGGAACCCGCTTCGAAGTGACCACCCCGTGGGGGGATGCACCGGTTAAACTGCAGCTGCTCGGACGGTTTAATATTCATAATGCGCTCGCGGCCCTGGCGGCCGGCGGCCTGTGTGGGATCGGGCTGTCGACGATGGTTAAGGCACTGGAAAATATGACCTCGGTTCCCGGACGGCTGGAGCTGGTGCCGAACCGCAAGGGTAAAAAGATTTTCGTGGATTATGCGCACACGGACGATGCCCTGAAAAATGTATTGAACACGCTCCGCGAAATCTGCAAAGGAAAGCTCGTGGTGGTATTCGGTTGCGGAGGAAACCGGGATAAAGGCAAACGCTTGAAGATGGGGCGGGTAGCCTCGGAGCTGGCAGACTACAGCCTTGTTACCTCCGACAATCCGCGCAATGAGGAACCCGGCGCGATTGCCGACGACATTGTTGAAGGTTTTTCGGAAACGGCCGACTTTGAAGTTATGCTGGATCGTCAGGAAGCCATTGAAAAGGCTGTCCGTATGATCGGCCGTAAGGATGTGCTCCTGATTGCCGGAAAAGGACACGAAACCTATCAGGAATGTAACGGAGCCATTATTCCTTTTGATGATCGGGAAAAGGTTCGGGAGTTAATCGGATAAAATGCCGGAATTTAGACCAGGAGAATTGTCGCAGTGGGTTTCCAGACTTTGGAAAAACGGCATGCCGGAGCAGAGCATTACCGGTATTTCGCACGATACCCGCACGCTGAAACCCGGCGACCTGTACGTCGCCATCCGCGGGGATCAGTTCGATGGTCATGCGTTTGTGCGCGATGCCTTTCAAAAGGGGGCGGCGGGAGCCTTGGTGGACGACCGTTTCCAATGGTCGGAAAATCCTGTGCTTCAGGTGCATGACACCATTCGGGGCCTGCAGGATCTGGCCAAAGGCTATCGGAAAAAGTGGATCTGCACGCCGGTGGGCATCACCGGCAGCGTGGGGAAAACCACTGTAAAAGAAATGTGCGCCGACATCCTCTCTGTTAAAGGCGAAACGCACCGGACGGCAGGAAACTATAACAACCATATCGGGCTGCCGCTCACCATGCTTTCCATGCCGCCGATGGGGCGACACGGCGTTTTCGAAATCGGGATGAACCATCCCGGCGAGATTGCAACACTCGCCTACCTGCTGCAGCCGAAGATCGGCATCATCACTGACATTTGCAACGCCCACCGGGAAAGTTTCCAGTCATTGGAAGAAATCGCCCGCGAGAAAATGAAGCTGGCCGAGCGCGTGCCCGGTTCCGGAAAAGTGATTCTCGATCGCGATTCGCAGTGGTATGCCATGATTCGCCGTCATACTTGCGCCACGGTGGTTACGGTTTCGTTCGAAGGGGTGGCCGACTATGTGGGCCGCAAAGCAGGCGACTCGGTCCTGAATGTGGATGGATTCAACTATACGATGCCGCTGCCCGGAGAGCATATTATGCGCAATGCGCTGCGGGCCATTGCGCTGGGCCGGGAAATGGGAATGGATCCCGATGAAATCTCGGAAGGTTTGCGGCGGTTCAAAGCGCCGCCGATGCGCTGGCAGGAGTCGGAAATCGGCGGGGTGCAGTTTATTAACGATGCCTATAATGCCAATCCGCTCTCGATGCGGGCCGGGTTGCAAACGTTTAAGCGGCTTTCGGGCTTTGGGAAAAAATGGGCTGTAATCGGCGGAATGCGCGAGCTGGGAACCACTACCGACGAAGAGCACGCCAGCCTCGGTGAATTTATTGACGTCCTCGCACTTGACGGCGTCATTACGGTAGGCGAACTTGGGCGCCGCATCACCTGCCAACAGCCGGTTTTCCACTGCGCGGAAACCTCAGAGGCTGCACGCATTTTGAAAGAACACCTTGCTCCCGGCGACCGCGTGCTGCTGAAAGCCTCGCGCGGCGAACAACTGGAAAAGGTGCTGACCGTTTTTAAGGAGATTTAGAAGGATGCTGTATTATTTGTCGCTGTTAGAGAGCTCCCTGTCGGAGCTGCGCCTTTTTCAATATATCACGTTCCGTACCCTCGGAGCGGCGGCAACAGCATTTGTGCTTTCCCTCCTGCTGGCCCCGGGGCTGATCAAAAAGCTGCGTGTGATCAACTTTGGCGATCTGGTTGAAGACGAGCGGGTGGGGGCACTCGACAAAAGTAACAAAGTGGGAACACCGACCATGGGCGGCCTGCTGATTATTCTGTCTGCAACAGCGGCCACACTGCTCTGGGCCATTCCCACCAATACCTATGTGCTGATCACGCTCGGAACCTTTGTGCTCATGGGCATCATCGGATTTGCTGATGACCTGCTGAAGATCAAGCGCCGCAATGGCCTGAGTGTGAAAATGAAGTTCGGGGCCCAGCTGATCTGGACCGTCATCGTATTCGGCGTGCTCTGGGCGGTTCCCGAAACCCGCGAGCGGGTAACCGACTTTATGGTACCGTTTCTGAAAAGCCCACTGTTTCAGATGACGATGATTCCTGCGTTCATTTTCATGTTTCTCGTGCTGGTCGGAGCCTCGAACGCGGTAAACCTGACCGACGGGCTCGACGGCCTGGCGATCGGCTGTTCCAACTCGGTGGCCGCGGCATATCTGCTGCTCACCTATGTGGCCGGGCACTATACCTTTGCTGAATATCTGCAGGTTCCGTTTGTAAAAGGCAGCGGTGAACTGGCCGTTTTCTGCGGTTCCCTGCTCGGAGCCGGCCTCGGATTCCTTTGGTATAACTGCCACCCTGCCAAAATCTTTATGGGCGATACCGGTTCGCTCGCCCTCGGCGGTGCCATTGCCATGCTGGCCATTCTGATTAAGCAGGAGCTGCTGCTCGTGATCGTTGGTGGTGTTTTTGTACTCGAAGCCGCCAGCGTGGTCATTCAAAGCTCGTGGTTTAAATACACCCGCAAAAAGCATGGCGAAGGGCAACGCGTCTTTAAATGCGCCCCGCTGCATCATCACTTCGAGTTTGTCGAAAAAGAACGCGCCATGGAGCAGGGCCGCCCGCCCCAGCTGGTCGAAACCGTCATCGTGACCCGCTTCTGGATCCTCTCCATCATCTTCGCCCTCATCGGCATCGCCACCCTCAAACTGCGTTAAAATGGAGTGCTACAGCACAGCCCTTATTTTAGGCTACGGCCGGTCTGGTAAGGCCGCGGAAACGCTTTTGCGGGCCGAGGGCTGTGCGACGGTGGTGGCTTCGGCCGAGTCGCATTCAGATGCGGAATTTTTCCAATGTTTGGAAGGCGGTTCCTTTGATGTGTGTGTGGTCAGCCCGGGCTTCGGCCTTTCCAATCCCTGGATAAAAGCGGTTCAGGCCGCCGGGATTCCGTTGCTGTCGGAGCTCGAGCTGGGGTGGTCGCGCCATCAAGGGCGGACCATTGCGGTGACGGGCTCGAACGGGAAGAGCACGGCAGTGAAGTGGATTTGTGAAAGCCTGGTTGAGGACGGTAAAAGCGCGGCGATCGGCGGGAATTATGGGATTCCGGCCTGCGAAGTGGTGCTTGAACAACCCAGTCTGGAGTGGCTGGTGCTGGAAGTGAGCTCTTTTCAGCTGGAAACGGTTCAAAATTTCCACGCCGATGTGGCGGTGGTGCTGAATGTATTGCCGAATCATCTGGATCGGCATGAAACGATGGCGTGCTACCGGAAAATGAAGGCGCGCATTTTCGGCAGGGTGCAACCGAGCGGTCTGTGTCTGGTGCCGGCGGAGTTGCTGGAGGTTTTCCGGGGCGATGTGGCCGGAGAGCGGAATTGGATGACGTTTGGTGAGAACGGTGATGCTGCGTATCGTGATGGTAAGGTTTTTCAAGGACCGGAAAAGGTTTTTGATCTTGAAGAAACCTTGTTTTATTCTCCAGTAATCGGAAGCTGCACGGGTGCGGCCATGGCGGGAATTGCGGTGGGCTGTGGGCTGGATTTTGCGGCGGTTGAGCGGGCGGCCAAACAGTTTAAACCCTTGCGGCATCGGCTGCAACGCATCGGCGAGTGCAACGGGGTGGTGTTTGTGAACGACTCGAAGGCGACCAACCTTTCGGCCATGGCGGCGGCGCTGGGCGCGTGCGGGCGCAATATCCATTTGATAGCAGGAGGTTTGCCTAAGGAGTCGGATTACACTTTTGTTAAAGAAATACTGGCCGAACGGGTAAGGACTCTATACCTTATCGGACAAGCATCTAGAGCGATGTTTGAGGCTTGGAGCAAGGGCTGTTCCTGCATGGAATGCGGAACGCTTGAAGGCGCTTTCAGCGAAGCTGTAAAGGCCGCCAGGGCAGGGGATATCATTCTTCTTTCTCCCGGTTGTGCAAGCTTTGATCAATTTGACAGTTTTGAGGAACGTGGAGATTGTTTCGAAAAGCTGTTTAATGGTTTGAAAAATGCTTGAAGTGGTGCTTCGTAAACAGTGTAAAAATCGGCCTGCGGGCGGGATTGGAAATAGGAGTTTAGAATTATGAAAATCGGATCGTCAGTCCTCACGGCAGCTGCCGTAGTATGCGCATTGGCTCTCACTCAGGGCTGTGTCACCACCGAATCGCAGGGCAGTGGCCGCGGTGCAGGTGCACGACACAAAGGACCTTTTAAACACGAACACAAGGGTAAAGTAGTCAGCTCGGAAGGATCCGCAGTTGCAACCGATCCTTATGGTGCATACGAAGATACCGGATCTTCGGTTTATGATGAACCGATGATTTCCGAAAGCTCCTCCTATGTTGAGCCGGCTCCGGTTGTTGCTCCGCAAAGACAGACGGAAATCTACATTGTTCAGAAAGGCGACATGCTTTCTCAGCTGGCGGTTGATTTTGATACCACCACGGCGAGACTGGTTGAACTCAATGGACTTTCAAATCCGGACGTGCTGTATGTGGGTCAGGAACTGAGTGTTCCGGCCGGCCGCGGTGCGGCTAAAACGACCACCAAGCCGGTTGGTACGATCAAGCGTGGCGGAACCTACACCATCCAGAAAGGCGATACGCTTTCCGGTATTGCGGTTGCCGCGGGTGTAACCATTAACGATTTGCGCGACATCAACGGAATCAAAGGCGATAAAATTATGGCCGGTGAAGAAATTTCGATTCCTGCCTATGGAACAGTGCCGTCAAGTGGTCGCTCCAACAGTTCTTCCGCCCCCAAAAAATCAGCTGAGCCGACTCCGGAACCGGCCGCTCCTGCACCTGAACCGGCTGCACCCGTATTTGAGACCGCTGCCCCGGCCGCGACGGCTCCGGCTACTACCGGCTCCGACACGGTTATCGTGGTGGATGATGTGATGTATCCGGGCGATACCCTGGACATCAAAGCCGCTCAGTACGGCGTGACTAAAGCTGAAATTATGCGCCTCAACGGAATTACCGATGAGTCTCAGGTTAGAGAAGGCCAGACTATTCGCATTCCGGTTGCGGAGTAATCCGATCGGCGGGAATCAATGCGCAGAACGATTTCTCTGTTTATCGCAATCGTATTGATTCTCGTTACACTCGGGGTCCTCATTCTTGCGAGCGCGAGCTCGGCTAAGTACGATGACTCTGCCTATTTTGTAAAGCGTCAGCTTATTTGGCTGGCGCTTGCTTTTTGTGCGGCCGCCGTTGCGGCCCGGCTCGACTACCGGCTTTATCAAAAGCTGGCCATTCCGGCGGCGGTCATATCGGTCTGTCTGCTGACACTCGTTCGGATTCCAGGCATTGGAACGATCATTAACGGTAGCTATCGCTGGCTCAAGTTCGGCCCCATTACCATCCAGCCCTCCGAAATTTCCAAGCTGGCGGTGATTATGCTCTTTTCCTGGTGGCTGGCGCGGAATCAACGCCGGATCGACGAACTGAAGCGGGGGATTCTGATTCCCTTTGCCATGCTGGGCATCTTTGCCGTGCTGCTGGTGATCGAGCCCGATTTCGGCACGACGATGCTCGTTTCTTCGGTGGCGGTCAGCATGATGTTTCTTGGTGGGGTCAGTATTGCGCCTCTGCTGATTACGGGACTGGTTGGTCTGATTGGTGTCCTGGTGCTCATTTTCCAGAACCCGGAACGGATGAGCCGGATTCTGGCTTTCCTCGATCCGCAGAAGTATGAGCAGGACAAAGCCTGGCAGTTGATCAATTCGCTGCGGGCCTTCGCAGGCGGGCAGGTCGATGGGGTCGGGTTTGGTAACAGCATGCAGAAATATCACTATCTGCCCGAGGCCCATACCGATTTTATTTTTCCAATCATTGGAGAAGAGCTGGGGCTGATTGCCTCGCTGATTGTGGTGCTGATGTATGTGATCCTCTTTGTTTTCGGGCTGCGGATTGCGCTGAATGCGCGCGATGATTTCGGGCGGCTGCTGGCGTACGGTATTACCCTGATGATTACGATTCAGGCCCTGATTAACTTTGCGGTGGTCACCGGTTGTGTGCCGACCAAAGGGCTGGCGCTTCCGTTCATCAGCTATGGCGGGTCGAGTCTGGTGATTTCCGGAGTGATGATCGGAATTCTGGTGAATGTGGCTTATACGAGTATTAAAGCGCCGTCCAAGGGGTCGGCTAATCCATTTAAGGACCGTGCAAGAAAGGTTTAGATATGAACGACGAATATGAACTGCTCGATAGCGGTAACGGGAAAAAACTGGAGCGCTACGGAGACATCGTTCTCGACCGGCCGTGTGCCCAGGCGGTCTGGCAGCCGCAGGATTCCAACCTTTGGAAAAATGCAACGGCTCGGTTCGACCGGGTGGGCGGATTAAACTGGGATGGGCGCGGCCAGGTTTCCAAACCCTGGAACGTGGAGATTGCCGGCGTGACGATGAAACTCTCGGCGACCGATTTCGGACACATTGGCGTATTTCCCGAAACCCGTGCACTCTGGAAGTGGATTCGTGAGACGCTCACGGAACAGGCCGGAAAAAAAGGGCGGCCGCTGAAGTTTCTCAACCTCTTTGCCTATTCCGGCGGGGCCACGCTGGCGGCGGCGCAGTCGGGCGCGCAGTGCTGCCACCTGGACGCTTCGAAAGGGATGGTCGAGTGGGCGCGCGAAAATGCCGCACTGAACGATCTGCAGGAAGCACCGATCCGCTGGATTGTGGACGACGTGATTAAATTCCTGCGGCGCGAAGTGAAGCGCGGGAATCGATACGATGGTATTCTGCTGGATCCGCCGTCGTTCGGACGCGGAAAAAAGGGCGAACTGTATAAAATTGAAGACCAGCTGATGACGACGCTCGATCTGGTGCATGAGGTGCTGAGCGAGGATCCGGCTTTTGTCATTCTGACTTCGCACACGCCGGGTTTCTCGCCCATCGTGCTGAGCAATCTGTTACGGCAGTATCATCCGAACGGACGTTTTGAGTGCGGCGAAATGCTGCTGACCGGCAAGCCGGAAGTCAATGAGCTGCCGAATGGCAACTGGGCCCGTTGGATTAATGACTGATATTAACTATAACGCGGCCGACTTGGATCCATTGATCGTCTTTGCGGATAACCATCTGCTGGCGGTGAACAAGCCGGCGGGGCTGCTGACACAGGATAGCGGAACCGGGCTGCGCAACCTCGAAGACTGGGCGCGTGAATGGGTACGGGTGGATAAAAACAAACCCGGTGCCGTGTTTCTGAATGCGGTGCATCGGATCGATAAAGCCGTCAGCGGAGTGGTGCTGTTTGCCCGAACCAGCAAGGCGTTGAAGCGTCTGAATGAAGATATCCGTAAGCGGAATGTGAAGAAGGTTTATCATGTTTTGGTGGAGGGAATGCCAAAGAAGCCGGCCGACAAACTGGTCCATTGGATGCTACACGAAAATCACCGGGCCCGGATTGGTAAAGAAGGACAGAAGGGGGCGCAGCAAGCGGTCCTGAACTACCGGACTCTTCCAATGATTGGAAAATTCCAATGTCTGGAAGTCGATCTGGAAACCGGTCGCTATCATCAGATCCGCGCCCAGCTTTCAAGCATTGGAAACCCGATTGCCGGCGATGAAAAATACGGCGCCCGTACCAAATCGAAAGGCGGTGACATTGCCCTGCACAGCCGGGAATTGCACCTCAGTCATCCGACGATCAAAGAGCCGGTGAAAATTGTGGCTCCGTATCCGGCTTCCTCCAGTTGGTGGTTGTCCTGAACTATTTTTCGAGTTCGACCCGGATATCGTAGTAGCCTGAGCTTTGAGCGGCGTGCACGCTGTCGGTGTAGGCGTCCTGCGGGTAAGGCATCCAGGAACTGATGGGCAGCAGCGGTTGGCCGAGTGTTTCTGTGTAGTGAATGCGGTAAATGCGGCCGGTTACGGAATTCCACTCTACGATATAGCCGTTTGTAGATGATTTCACAGAAGTGAGTCCCGGATAGGAAGTCTCATCTGTGGGATCGGTGCCTGCAATATATTCCCCGGCATTGCTGATCCGGTCGCCATCGGTGTCCAGGTGAGCGGTTGCTGCAAAGGTGCTGGAAAAGTAGCGATTTTCCCAGTCATCAGGCAGGCCGTCAGCATCCAGGTCGCCGGGCAGGGGCATGCGGGTCAGAATCTGGTAATAGCAACTGGATTTTGCCGTGTGAACCGTGTCGGTATAGCTGTTTTGCGGATGGGTAATGCCTGTGGCCAGATATTGAAATCCTTCTCCGAGCCGCGGAGCCCAGAGCACATCATAAACACGATTGCTGGCGGCATTCCAACTGATGGTGAAATGAGTATTGCCCTCAACCTTACTGGTTGATAGTGCGGCGGCGAATCGGGAGTTGGAATCGGTTGGAACAGTGCCGCTGATAAATTCATCGAGATTCGTCTGCCCATCCTGATCAAAGTCGTCTTCCGGATTTCCGGCGGCATGGTTGGTGGAACTGAAATGAGTCATTTCCCAGTTGTCATCCAGGCCGTCTGCATCGTCATCGACGATCAATGGAACCTCGGGAAGCTGTGGTGCCAGACCGGGGCTTCCGCCGTTCTGTGAGCTGATAGCCCAGTTGGACACATCGTTGCCATAGGCTTCGGAGCTGATACGTTCCAGTGAACGGCCCTGGCCATCTGCTTCGGTCGGCCAGGGAGCGGTATCAGCGAACGCAACCTGATCGATGATGATGTAGGCTACTTCGCCAGCGTTGGATCCGGTCTGTACCGGTTCGTCGGGAGCACGCAAGGTGAGAGTTTCTCCATCATTGGCCAGCTTGCCGGTATAGCTGAAAACCTGAACTTCGTTGGAAATACTGTATGTTGTTCGGAAGGCCGCCGGTGTGATGGTGTCGCGAACGAGCAGCATAATCTGTCCCTGGGCAAGTGCAACATTGGTATCAGGGAACTGGAAGCTGATGCCGCCGACCTTCCAGGTGTTGGTGGGGTTGGACGGGTCGAAGAGCTGGACTGTCGAATCGGAGACATTGGCCAGCTCAATATATTCGTGGTGCCCGTCGGCCGGGTTGTACATGATTTCAGTGATGATCACCGGGCCGATGGCGGGACCTGCATTGGGTGCTGACGGGGTGAACGACTGCTGGGAGGGGAAGTGTTCTTCACCTTCACTGGTTTCATGGCGTCCAAAACTGATCCCGTTGTAGGAACCTTCGAAGCCAAAGCCGTGGCTGTAGCCGAGGGTTGGGGAAAACAGATAGATCTCATCGCCGGTTGAACTCAGCGAAAAGGCTGAGCCGAATTCATCGTTGTCAAATTCGAGCACGGATGAAGTATAGTGCCCTTCATAGAAGGTTTTGTAGCCGTTTGCCGGAATGATGGTTCCCTCGGGGATCATCCATTTTTTCGGGATATCCCGGTTGTCGGTGAGGAACCATCCCCCGATGTCTGCCGCCTGATTATGGGGGTTATACAGTTCGACCGTGTCGCGCAGCGGAGCGTCGGTATGGGTGAGCGCCTCATTGATTTTAATCGTGGGAGTTACAGGAGTGGGGTCGTCCATTCCCGGAGAACCATTCACATTTGCCGAGGCCCGCCAGACTTCCGGATTATCCTGGTTTAAAATCGGGTTGGAGTTGGTGGGCACCAGTGAGAAACCATAGCCATCGGGCGGGAGCGGCCAGGGCTCGTGGTCGTCGTATTTTACAGAGGAGATGACTTTATAGAAAAAGGCCTCTGCCCCCTCGGATTCAGTCGGAAGCGGTTTGTCCACAAATACGATATTGTTGAGAATGGATTGGATCTTATACATCTGATTGTTGACGTAGTGTTCGGACCGCTTGATGACCAGGCGGTCGCCCGGACCGATGTTGCCGGGGATGTCGGTCGTTATGATCACGCCAAAGTTATCGGCACTGGTTACGGTTCCGTAAATCTCGTGCCGGACGTCTGAACCAAAGGCCAGTTCCAATCGTTCACTCGAGTTGTCGAGCGTGCTGGCGGGAAAGGACCCGAAGGGCGTTACGTTCGTATAGCGCTCCACAAAGTTCCATGGGTTTCGTGCCAGAACGGCATGGCTGCCGGGAGCGAGGGCTGCTCCGTCCGGGAAGGTATATTTTATGCCGCGCGTGAACGTTACGCCACTGAGGTTTAGGGATGTAGCTCCCGTGTTTTTAATTTCTACAAACTCATAGCGATCGCCGTCATAAAGAAAGTCGGCCGTCAAACCGCCGGAGTTTTCATCGAGCAATGTCTGGTTCAGCAATACTTTTTTCGTTCGGGTTTCACCAATTACCCCATCAAATATGACTTTTGAGATCGTGAATGTGCCGTTGTTCGCTGCGTTGGAAGCCCCGCTGATTGTGACTTTGTCGCCGCCGGTAAGAGCTTCGGGCAGTGTTGCGGAAAATTCCACCAGCGCCCGGTTGGTGTAGTTTGGATCAATGGATCCTCCATTACCTTTGATAGATGCGATGGCGGCTCCGGTTGCCATTACGGCATCTTCCGGATTATACATGATTTCTGTGATCTTGAGCGCGCTGAGATCCTCCTCAACGAAGAGGGCGATTTCATGTAGCGCGCTCCAGGTGGAACCGTCTTTTGTTCGGGCTTTGACTACTGTTGTTGAATTGATCGTAATTGTGGTTCCCGTTCCTGCATCCATTCCCTGCGGCGCGCCGCCCTCTAATCGAGGATCGCTTCCGTCAATTGTGTAGTAAACGGTTCCGGATGAACCGTCTCGTTCTATGGTAAGTTCGAATCCAACCGGAATTTCCTTGCGTACCGTATTAATCGGGTCTGTGCCCTCGTTAAAAAGCGGAGGGTTTAGCGGGGGGTATAAAATGCCATCGCTTCGGAAAATGGAAACAAGCCAGTCAGCCTTACCTACAGTACCCGTGGCGACAGCATCCCTAGCTGAAACCCATTCATCATCCCGTGTGATCGGAGAGGAAACTTTTTCATCGCCCCACCGAGCTGACTCGCAGATCATGGCGCTATAGATAGAATCACAAAGCCGGTTCCAGTTCTCGAGTACGTGTTCATCGCTCAGCGCGCCACCGTTGAAACAAGCTTTGTAGACGCGGTCCGCAAAATTCATCCTGTATTCAATGTTGTAATCTACCATGTCGTAGAAGCCGTAGCATTTGCTTCCATTTGAAATGTTGGGTTCATCACTTGTTCTCTTGCTGCCTCCACCAAAGGCATCTTCAGCATCCCAGTTGAAGAAGTTAACCTGTCCGCCAGGATTGTTGCGGACATCGTAGTAATACTGGGGAAAATCACCAATGGCCGCATAGATGCTGAACATCGTCATGTCGGCGTGGTTATCGATGTTGCAATATTCACGTAGTGTGGAAATATCAGCTGTTTTGGAAATCGTGTTTATCCAGGTATCATAGCGGTCGTCAACACCGGCCGTATCGCCGCCTTTGCCCTTTCCGCAAAAGTAATCTTCTTTGTTGCCTCCGAGATAACTGGCTGCAAATGCATTATCCGGCCGCTCGCAAGGGTTATACAAGCCCCAGTAGATTCCATTCAGATACAGATGAACAAACGAACCGTGTGAGCCGATGCCGGACATATCGATCTGCAGGTCGCGGGCCAGCTGATCGCGTGCATAAACCGTATGCTCAAGGTCATAGTCATGCCCGTAGCCCTTGTTAAAACCGGCACGAAGTACGAGTTTGTCGTATTCTCCCGCAGCGCTGTCCGGATTCAACGGTGCATGTTCGAAAAAGGGATAGTTGAGGTTTCCCTGGCCATACTTTCTGCGGAAACGCATGCCGAAGGATTGTTTTGAATCGAGTAATCCGTTTTGCCAGAGCGCACCCCCTCCCTGATTTTTTATCCCGCAATCAATCTGGAAGCCCTGAAAGGTGGAAAAATGGGGGGTGTCCGGATAGATCAATTCCATGGAACAGGGCATTTCCCAATCGTTCTCCAGATTGTCTCCACGGTGTATTCCTTCGGTTCCAAAGAGATCCTCATGGTCCATGACAATAGAAAGAGAGGGCAGGGAGAGCAAGGCCTCGTCCAGTTCGGAGGCATAGGCCGGATCGGTGGTTACTTGCGGGTCCATTTCAGTTGAATTCCAGAAAATAAAAGATCCGTCTTCGGGGCGAATATCTCCCTGAGTCTTAACCTTTGAAGGAAAGATATACGTGTGGGTGTCCACATTTGTTGGAAGCATGCCAGGGGAGTGCGCGTATGCGCGAACCATCACGGCCGGTGTGGCTTTCCATTTTCCTGTGCTGCTGTCGGGATCAATGGCGACCAGGATCGGGTTCGTTCCGCTGTTGGCCGTTGGGGATGTGCGCGGATCACTTCCATCCAGCGTGTAGGTTATGGTAGCAGACGGTGTTTGTGACGAAATGACCAGATTGGTCGATGATGAATAGAAGCCGCGATCCACGCTGAAACGAGTATCTTCAACTTGTTCCTGGGCACATGAAGATCCTGCCCAGCCTGCAAAGAGTAGAAGGGCAACCCATGTACGAAGCACCGTCGTTCGGCAAGAAGATCGGGTTCTTGTATCTTCAGTATAAGATTTTTCAATGGTCAAAATGATTGCTCTTACTCCTTGAGGGGGCGCTTCCCTGCTTTTTTATGTATCAGGCATAATGACGACCTTAGATAGCTCGTTTTGTGCCAGTTTATTTAGACTAAGCGGGAAAATTATTTAGCGATTTTTTAGGGTTTTGCTTAAGACAGCTTCGATTCAGTATCGTTCGATGTTTTTTTTTCGAAAAATGAATGAGAAGTGCCCGATCAGAACTGTTTTTCAAAGCGGGCAACCGATTCAACGTGGTTGGTCTGCGGGAACATGTCGATGGGTTGGCAGGAAACGAGTTTGTATTGGCCTTCTTCGCAGAGCATCTGCCCATCGCGCGCCAATGAAGCAGGATTGCAACTCACATAAATAATGACGGGCGGGGCAATTTCCTGGAGGGCTTTTACGGCTTTAGGATTCATTCCGGCTCGGGGCGGGTCGGTGATGACCACATCGGGGGCGCCGAAATCGGCCATATCATTGCGAATATGTTTAATGTCTTTAAGGTCTAGCCGGATGAATTTACAATTTTCTACAGCGTGACGTTTAGCGTTGGCACGAGCATCATTCACGGAACTTTCAACCAGTTCAACACCCAGCACCTTTTTACAATGGCTGGAAGCGAAGAGGGTGATGGAGCCGGTTCCACAGAACAGGTCGTATACGATATCGGTCGGTTTCAGCTGAGCGGCTTCCAATATCTGGAAATAGAGCTTTTCCGCCTGAACCGTATTCGTCTGAAAAAAGGAGTTCGCAGAGATGCGGTAATTATATTCTCCCAGACGGTCGGTGATGTAACCCGGTCCGTAGAGCACATATTCCTTTTCTCCGAAGGCAACTGTGTTCTTGGCCGAGGTGATGTTGTTGACGAAAGTGGTGAGTTTGTTGCCGAGCACTTCCAGCAGTTTGGCAGAGAGCTTTTCCATCAGTTCCGGCTTATGGCTGGAAGTGACGAGGTTGACCATAAACTCGCCGGTGTTTCCACCGTGGCGCACCATCAGGTTGCGCAGCTCGCCGGTGTGTGAGCGGGTGGAATAGATCGGCAGCTCATCTTTATGCTCCAGGCAGAAGGCCCGCACGGTGTTGAGCGTGATGTTCATCTCTTCAGTGGAGAGATCGCAGTGATCAATGTCAATGGCCTTTGAATAGCAACCGGGCGCATGGAAGCCTAGGGCGAAGTCGAGCGGCTTATCGTGCGTCTCTGGATCGATGTCCATTTCGTCGGGCGTGAGGTAGCGCATATCGGTGAACGAGAAGTCCATTTTATTGCGATAGCCGAAGAGCGAAGGCGCTCCCATGCAGTCGCCACATTCAATTTCTTTGAAACCGCCGAGGCGTTCCAGCGCATCCTGCACCTGTTTGCGTTTGAGGCGGAGCTGTTCGGTATATTCCATGTGCTGCCACTTGCATCCGCCGCAGAGGCCGAAGTAGCGGCAGACCGGTTCGATCCGGTGCGGAGACGGTGTCACCAGTTCGCAGAAGCGGGCAACGAGATATTTTTTCTTTATCTTAAAGATCTCAGCTTTCACCACATCGCCGACCGCTGCAGGCCCCTGCACGAAGATGGAGATTCCATCCTCCAGCCGTCCGAAGCTCTGATTTTTATCGCCCAGGTCGATAATTTCGACTTCCACAATCTGTTTCTTCTTATACATAGGCGCGGAACATAGTGGAGCGGAGGGGCTGTGGCAAAGCGATTTTGAACGCAAATGATAGTGGACAGAATCGGGAAGCGGATGGATAATTCCGTTATTCAACGGAGGTTATATTATGTGTCGCGAGCTGAACAGTCCGGCGGAAATGGGGCGTAGGTTGGCCTTTTTGGTCTACATTATCGTTTTTACAAGCTACATTTTTTCATGCGTCATTGCACTGGTCCAGCCGGGCGTTGAGGAGGCGGTTGTTGCCTGTGGTGCGTTGGCTCTGTTGGTTGGTATTCGCTATGCCGGCTACCGTTGGCTCGACTTTAAACGACTGAGCGACTCGTTTCCCGGGGGGTGCGCCATGGACCAGATCCCGCCGAAAATCAGAACCGAGGTGGAATCGCTGGTGCACGAATTTCATGCTCCGGGTACGGACTGGACCCGTCGAGGAGCCATACGTCGCCGATTGGTTCAGCTGGAAGAAGAGAAGCCGGAAATTATCGAAGCCTACGAAGAGGAGCTCAAAGAAGTGCTCGCGGCCTGAGTTTTTGTTGAAAACCCTTTGCGCAAAGTCCGTCTATTAGTATCCTTTACGATTTACAGAAAGGATTCTCGAAATGGAAACAATCAAGTCAATCATGACGCGGCGAAGTATCCGCACCTGGACCAATGAACCCGTAACGCAAGACGAGCGCAAAATAATTCTGGAAGCCGCAATGAATGCTCCATCTGCGGCAGATGCCCGCCCGTGGCACTTTGTTACCTTGGACGATCCCGAAGTGATCAGTAAGTTTAGCGGTATGGGTGGAACGGAAATGCTGGCCGAATCCACTTTTATGGTGTTGGTCTGCGGCGATATTTCCAAGGAAATCTATCCCGGATTCTGGCCGCAGGACTGTTCCTGCGCCGCGCAGAATATGCAACTGGCCGCACACGACATTGGCATCGGCTGTGTCTGGATTGCCATCCATCCATTGGAAGAGCGCGAAAAGGTGTGCCGCGAAGCCCTCGGCATTCCGGAAGCCATCACGCCATTCGCCCTGCTGGCCATGGGGGTGCCGAACGAAGTGCTCGGTCCGGAGTACCGTTATGACGAGGATCGGCTCCATTCGAATAAATGGTAACGATTTGGTATTTTATTTTTGAACACAACATGGAATGATCCGTCAGAGTTTCAAAATAACACTGGAGAAGAAAAATGGCAGAAGGCGTAATTGAACTGAGTGGAAGCAACTATGAAGATACAACCAAGAGTGGGGTTGTACTCGTTGATTTCTGGGCTCCCTGGTGTGGACCCTGCAAAATGCAGACTCCGATCCTGGAAAAAGTAGCGGCCGAAGTCGGCGACAAAGCTGTGATCACGAAGGTGAATGTGGATGAAAATCCGGAACTGGCTGCAAAATACGGCATCCGTTCCATCCCGACGCTGATTCTGCTTAAAGATGGCGAAAATAAACAGCAGTTTGTCGGCCTGCAGCAGCAGGCGGCCCTGGTGTCCGCCATTGATGCGGAACAGTAAGTTTCCTGGCATTGGAACAAAAAAGGCGCCGCGAAGGGCGCCTTTTTTTGTGCCCACATCAGTGCGCTTTATGCACCCGGATCGGGTGTCTGTGTTTTTCCACACCTTTGCTGGTATATTTCAGGAGTTCATTCTGATCTCCTTTTTCTGCTTTATTCATTCGCCACATCATCAACCCCTGGGCCGCGCCGGCCGAAGGGAAGATCACCAGCGAATCCATAAAGATGTCGCCGAACGCCGGTGAGCTCCCGGTCATCATCGGGGCCAACATGAAGGCCGCTCCTGATGATGCAGTGGAATACACGGAGCCCCAGACCAAAGCTCCTTTGGCGGTGGCCCCCTTCCACGTAGTACCGTTTTTGTCTCGATGTTTTGTTTTCATTATTTATTCCTGTTTTATTCCTTTCATTTGTTCTTCATGAACAAAAATCAGGCATGCCGGTGCCGGTAGTGGTCAGCTTCTCCCGGTGGCACAAAATGTGAAAGTTTCGGCAGTGCTGCTGTACGTGTTCCGAGCCTTTTCAGCAGTGGCACCCAGTTCACTACGAGCCAACCCGCGACCTCCGTAAGAATACAGATTGGCGAGAGGACGAGCAGGGACTTTATCAGCAGCTCTGAGTAGCTGACTGTTTCTGCAGTTTCATTACTGAGTAGATAATGAATTGCCGTGGTTGCTCCAACGGAGTATATCGGAGCCCAAAGCAGGGCGCCTTTTGCAATTGAATCGCACAGGTTGGTTTCGTTTTCTCGTTCTTTCAGGATTTCTGTTTTCATTTTTTTCCTTATGTAAAAGCGGGAGTTAACATCGGCAAACGATGGTTTAACTGAATGAGGGTGAGGTGATGCCTTTGTTCAGACTGAGTGATACAGTCTTGAAAGGCAGAGCGGTTCCATTGTCCGGTTGAGGCCGCTGGAATAGTTTTCCGGGCAGGCAGCGAATTAACGCGCGCTGACCCCAGACCAATGGGATTGGTTTTGTTGTGCCATGAAGGTTTGTGCCGGACAGGTCATCATGGTGTTTTCCATGCTGAACAGCATACAATTCATCGACAAAATCGATTTACGGACGTTTGCCCCAAAAATATACAGTGTGCGAATAACGGGTGAGATGCCCTTGAATCGGGTCAACATTTTCATTATCTGTCTCGCGGTTTTTCAATATCATTTTCTTCAGACCAACATGGTCGAAATATGGATGTTAGCCATGCATCTGGTGTGCCAAAAAATATCTGCTGTTGTAAGTGTCTGCAGTTAAGGTGGAAGGGTATTGTGGGGAAATTTATTTCTGAATCGGTGAAATTCATATTTGTTATAAATCGTCGGATTGTGAGTCAAATTTGAACTAATTTAAGTTAAGATAAGGTTATGGAATATGCCTGATGCCACTTGGCGGCCAGTTCCGTAGGGTGTTGTACTTCTAAGGTTTTGGAAATGGCTTCTTTCTGTACTCGTGGTTCCGATTTAGAGAACACATCTGCTTCCTGTCATGCTACACATTGCATTCATAACTCCACTGTCGGGTTAGTGGCTCCTGGTTCGGGCAGGCCTCGCTCTTCCGGAGTTTTTAAAAACTTTTGGTCGGCCACAGAAACGGGGAGGGAAAAGGAGTGTGTGCGTGTTGGTTTGAGTGGGGTCTAGATATTTTCATTTCTCTCTGACCGGTGTGATGCGCTGGCAAAACGCTTACTCAAAAAGGAACTTAAGTGTTCATGATAAGAATAACTTTACCATTGGAATGTAATGCGTATAAGGCTATTATATTACTCAGCTAGTTTGGATGAGACAGTTGTTTGTAAGGGAGAAAAAATGAAAGCTGCAATGATGAGTAAGTCTGGAAAAATGAAAATGCGTTGTTTGGGATCGCAACCCGTGCGGGCAATGAAAGCAGGTGTAATGCTCGGTACCGTTTTAATGATACATGGTGCGGTTGCTGAAACTGGTTTTGTCGGCGCGCGCGCGATGGGGATGGGCGGCGCAAATGCGGTCTCAACGCGGGATGCCTCTGCGCAATATTACAATCCGGCAGCGTTCGGGTTTATGCACTCTGAATCCAACAAACTCGACCGCAATAAAATGGGGAGTCAGGATTGGGGCTGGTCCGTGGTCGATATCGGCGTTGGCTATACCATGACGGCGGATATGGGCAAATATCTCGATTTGTTCACGGATATTGATTTTGACTCCTTCGATGTCGAAGGACTTGATGACGCTCCCGAAGCGGTTTCAAGCTTACTCAGCGTTGGAACGGTGTTGAACGGGATTTCTGAAAGTGATGCCATCTATGCGGATGCGAATGTCGGAACGAGTTTTCGCTTTGGACATTGGGGTGTTGGAATCCGGATGTTCGGCGAGGCAGTTGCATATATCGAGGATATTGATTCGCAAACGCTGGGTATTGATCAGGATGTCGGCACTTTTGTAAATAGCATTAATTCCGCAGCTTTAAGTGAAGGGTTTACTGCAACGGGTAGCTACCAAACGCTAACGGCAGGCCAGCAGACAGCATTAATCGGCAAGCTTGGGAATGCTGATGCAGTAGAATATATTGACTTTAAACTTACTGAGATTCGAAATCGTGTAGGTCTCACCGATGAGGACATCGCAAATGCGGTGGCCCTGGTGAACGAGGTAGATTTCGGGCAGGGTGCTACAGCGTTATCATTGGATAATAATCAGTCCGTAGCCTTTGGTCGGGCATTTGGCGTGGTTGAAATTCCGCTCAGTTATGGGCATTCATTTTTTGATCAAAAGTTATCGGTCGGGATTACGGCCAAGGGCATGTATGGAACGGTGTCGGGTACTAAGATATGGTTCTTTGACGAAGATGCCATCGAGGATGCGGTTGATGTGGCTTCGGAGAATACCGAGGCGACGCTGAATTTCGGCCTGGATCTTGGATTACTCTACCGCCTGCCGATGCTTCAGTTTGCTGTGGTTGGTAAGAACCTGAACAGCCCGAGCTTTAAAGGCTTCACCGATACCATTGAGGTGGCAGGAACTCCGCAGGAGATAAAAATAAAAGATGTGACACTCGATCCGCAAGTCACGTTGGGCATGGCCTTTATTCCATCCCGCCGTTTCATGCTCGAAGTGAACTATGATGTGCTGAAAACCGATACCTTGCTCGATGGTTACCAGATTCAGCGGTTATCTGTTGGCGGGGAACTCGATATCTGGCTGCTGGCCCTACGGCTTGGTGCGTATAATAATATGGCGCTCGACAGCTCTGACTGGGTTGCAACTGCAGGATTGGGAGCCAATATCTTCGGCATTCGTGCAGATATTGGAGGAGCCTACTCGCTGGGTGATGCGGTCACTTACGATGGAACGGATATTCCGCCGGAAGCGCGGCTGTTTGCTTCGATCAGCCTGGACTATTAGTTAGCAACCCAAAGAGGTTAGACAGTTTTAAAGCCGGAGTAACTGCTCCGGCTTTTTGCTATACAAGACTGTTTTCCTTGAAGGCGAGGTAGATTTTACGTCCGAGCCAGGCGTCGGTTGCCGCGTAGATCTGCTGGGATTTTGTCAGTTCAGGCCGGGCCCAGTTGGAAACCTGTTCTTTTTTCGAGATGCGGAATCCGAAAAGGATGGCAGTCAGGCCGCGTAAACCGAGGTTTTTAATCTCAGCACTTTTGGCCGGCGTGGCCAGTTCAACAAATCCTCTGGGATTGAATTCGGCTACGGCCTGGAGCTCGGAAACATCGCGTTCAAGTGCAACACCGGCTTTAACAATGCCGGGTGCCGAGAGCACCTTAATGAGGTTAGGGGTCAGGCCGCATTGCTGGATCTGAAACAGATATACATCGTTCTCGGTGGCCAGCTGGAGCAGCGAGGGGTCGTAGCTTTCCCCTTTGCGGAAGGCCGGCCGGGTTTCCGTATCGAATCCGAGCAGGGTTTCAGTCAGCAGCCTTCCGGCTGCTTCGTCCGCTTCTTTCGCGGTGTTGAAGAGATGAATCGGGCCATCATAGGCTTTCATCGGCAGTTCGTTGATCTCAGCTTTGGTGATGTGCTTTTTTGACGGAAAATCAATCATTGGTATCTTTCTTTTTCCACTGTTCAGTTACCCAGAGGGATTGTTTGGCGAGGCCCATTAGAATTTTGCAGTCCGGAACGGTCAGTTTTCCCCGAGTAAAAATACGCCGCAGGCCCATCATCATATGGTCCAGTTTCTGTTCATGCGTAAACTCGGTCTCAATCATCATTTCACGCCAGACATTGAACATGCGCTCCCGAATGTCGGTGCTGGCCTCTTCGGCTTTTTCTTCCGAAGGTTGGAAAATACCGGCTGCACAGTACATTTCGTAGCAACAGACATACACGGCGTGAGAAAGGTTCAGCGAGGTATAGAGTTCGCTCGAAGGAATTTGAATAATATGGGTGCAGACCGCCAGCTCTTCGTTGGTCAGCCCTTTGTCTTCACGGCCGAAAACCAGTGCGATTTTATGGTCCTTCGCGCTTTCGAGCCCGATGGTGGCAAACTCTTTCGGGGAGTAGGCGGTATCGCGGTAAAAGCCGGTGCGGGCTGAAGTGGCCGCCACCACGGTGCAGTCAGCCACGGCTTCTTCCAGTGTCTGGAACTCTTTACGGGCTTCAAGCTGGGCTTTGGCGTTGCAGGAAAGCTTACGCGCGTCGTCCCAGTCGGTGGTCTCCCGGGGTTTAACAATCGCGAGGTCGGTAATGCCGTTATTATTCATCGCCCGGCACACGGACCCGATGTTCCCGCCGAAGATCGGCTCAACTAAGACGACTCTTATGTTATCGAGGAGATTCATGATTCAAAACTCCGCAGTAATTCGATTTCTTCGTCCCAGATGGTCTCATCGATCGTTTCAAGAACCATCGGGATGCCGTCGAAACGTTCGTCGGCCATGATAAATTTAAAAACATCCAGTCCGAGGAAACCCTGCTCCAGACTGTGATGACGGTCCACGCGGCTGCCCAGCTCTTTTTTCGAGCCGTTCAGGTGCATACCTTTAAGGTATTTAAAGCCAACGGTCTTATCAAAATCTTCAAAAATCGCAGATGCGCTTTCGCTAGTGCTGAGATCATAACCGGCGACAAAGCTATGGCAGGTGTCGATGCAGACGCCGACGCGCTCTTTGTCTTCGACCTGATCAATGATCTCGGCCAGGTGTTCAAAGCGGAAGCCGAGGTTGGAACCCTGACCTGCGGTATTTTCAATGACGGCGATCACGCCGGAGGTCTGGTCCAGTGCCCGGTTGATGGATTCGGCGATGGTGGAAAGGCATTCGGATTCGGAGACTTGTTTCAGGTGACTCCCCGGGTGAAAGTTCAACCGGTTGAGCCCGAGTTGCTCACAACGCTGCATTTCATCGAGAAAGGCCGCGCGGGATTTTTCGAGCTTTTCGGCCTCGGGGTGGCCCAGATTAATCAGATAGGAATCGTGAGGGAGAATCTGATCGGGCCCAAAGCCGTGCTTTGCACAGTTCGCCTTAAAGGCATCAATGCTGGCTGCTGAAAGGGGCTTCGCCACCCATTGCCGCTGGTTCTTAGTAAAGAGGGCAAAGGCGTTTGCGCCGATCTCCACCGCATTCAGCGGTGCGTTCTCAACACCGCCGCTTGCGCTGACATGTGCTCCGATATACTTCATGTTCATCCTGCTTTCATTTCAAAGAGCGGAGATAAAACCATATTAAGCGGCCGGTGGAAAGTCCCATCGAAGTGTGGATTTGAATTGGTCGCTTTTTCTGGGTTTGAGTAAAATGTTGGATTTTCCAACCCTTGGAAGATTGTGAATTTTCGCAATTTTCTGGCTAAACGGGACTTTCGGGGTTCTTCCAATGCCTGGAAAATACGAGAATGAGTGCGAAACGCAGAAAACATGATAGTTCTAAGCATGTTTTTTGACATTTTGTTATTGTGTACTGGTTCACTCCTATTTACATTTCGTCCATCTTATAACGAAGGAATAAAATAATGGATACAAGTAATTCGAATACTGAAAATGTCGATTATGACAAGCAGGACTGGCTCGATGCTCTTGATGAGATGCTCGAAAATGAAGGTCCGGAACGCGTAAAAGATATTCTCCACGATCTACAGGTAAATGCCCACCGCAAGGGCGTAAGACTCCCGTTCTCCGCAAATACTCCTTATATTAACACCATTCCGCTTGATGAACAGCCGGCCTATCCGGGCGACCGCGAAATGGAACGCCGCATTAAATCGCTGATTCGCTGGAACGCTATGGCGATGGTGGTGAAAGCCAACCGCGAAGAAGACGGGATCGGTGGTCATATTTCAAGTTATCAGTCGATTGCCACCATGTATGAGGTTGGCTTTAATCACTTTTTCCGCGGTCGCACCGAAGATTTTCCGGGCGACCTTGTTTATTTTCAGGGCCACTCCTCGCCGGGCGTCTACGCGCGCGCTTACCTTGAGGGGCGCCTGTCCGATGAGCACCTGCTCAACTTCCGCCACGAGCTGCACGACAGCCCCGGGCTCTCTTCCTATCCGCACCCGTGGTTGATGCCCGACTTCTGGCAGTTCCCTACCGTATCGATGGGACTCGGCCCGATCACGGCCATTTATCATGCGCGCTATATTAAATACCTCGAAGACCGCGGCCTCCGCGAACCGACCGATCAGCAGGTCTGGGCTTTCCTTGGGGATGGCGAAACCGACGAGCCGGAATCACTCGGCGCGCTCAAACTTGCCGCCCGCGAAAAACTCGACAACCTGACCTTTGTGGTGAACTGCAACCTGCAGCGTCTCGACGGTCCGGTAAGTGGTAACGGTAAAATTATCCAGGAGCTGGAAGCCGCCTTCCGCGGAGCCGGTTGGAATGTCATTAAGGTGGTCTGGGGCGACAGCTGGGATCCGTTGCTCGAAAAAGATGAAGACGGCCTGCTCGTAAAACGTATGGGCGAAGTGGTCGACGGCCAGTACCAGAAATATACCGTGGAAGATGCGGACTACGTTCGTGAGCACTTCTTCAATACACCCGAACTCAAGAAACTGGTTGAGCATCTTTCCGATACCGAAATCAAGCGTATGCGCCGAGGCGGACACGATCCGGCCAAGGTTTATGCCGCCTATAAAGCCGCGCAGGAAACCAAAGACCGCCCGACGGTCATTCTTTCCAAAACCGTTAAAGGCTATGGCCTCGGAGCAGCCGGCGAAGGGCAGAACATTACGCACTCCCAGAAGAAGATGGGCGAAGATTCCCTTCGTGAATTCCGCACCCGCTTCGGGCTTCCGATTTCAGATGAGGATATTGACAGCGTGCCGTTCTACCGGCCGCCGGAAGACAGTCCTGAAATGCAATATCTGAAGTCCCGTCGTTCCACACTGGGCGGACATGTTCCGACCCGTCTGACCGACTTTACGCCAATTGAAATGCCGGCTGATAAGATTTTCCAGGAATTCGATAACGGTTCCGACCGTCCGGTTTCCACCACCATGGTCTTCGTGCGTGTGCTCTCGAAGCTGCTGTCCGATAAAAATATCGGCAAGCTGATCGTTCCGATCGTGCCGGACGAAGCCCGAACGTTCGGTATGGATGCGCTGTTCCGCCAGGTGGGCATCTATGCGCACTCCGGTCAGCAGTACGAACCGGTCGATGCGGATAACCTGCTTTATTACAAGGAAGAGAAAGACGGTCAGATTCTCGAAGAGGGCATCACGGAAGCCGGCGCCTTTTCCTCGTTTGTTGCTGCGGGCACGGCGTACGCCAACCACAACATCAACACGATCCCGTTCTACACCTACTACTCGATGTTCGGTTTTCAGCGCATCGGCGATTCCGCCTGGCTGGCGGGCGATGCGCGTTGTAAAGGCTTTCTGATGGGTGCCACGGCCGGCCGTACAACGCTGGCCGGCGAGGGACTGCAGCATCAGGATGGACACGGGCTGGTACTCGCGCTGACGATTCCGAACCTGGTGGCTTACGATCCGGCCTATGCTTACGAGCTGGCCATTATCATCAAAGAGGGTATTCGCCGGATGTATGTGGATAACGAACAGATTTTCTACTACATCACCCTGATGAATGCGAACTACGAGCAGCCGGCCATGCCGGAAGGGGCTGAAGAGGGCATCCTGAAAGGGCTCTATAAGTTCCAGTCATCGGAAAAAGCACAGGCGCAGATCCTCGGTTCCGGCGCCATTCTGCCGGAAGCCGTAATGGCTGCCGAATTGCTGAAGAAAAAATATAAAATTGAAACCAACGTCTGGTCCGTAACCAGCTACAAGAACCTCATCAACGATGTGCTGGATGCAGAACGTGAAAAGGTGCGGAACGGAAACGATGTGAAGCCGTATATCACGGAATGCCTCGAAGGTGAAAACGGCCCGGTGATCGCCGCTTCTGATTACATGAAGCTGCTTCCCACCTCGCTTGCGCAGGCGGTTCCCGGAGGGATCACTGCGCTCGGTACAGATGGCTTCGGCCGTTCGGACGGTCGCCCGGCGCTCCGGAAGCATTTCGAAGTAGACGCGAACGCGATTACCTTCACGGTGCTGTCGACGCTGGCCGATAAAGGTGAATTTGATAAAAAGAAACTGGAAAAAGCCCGCAAGGACCTGGGCATCGATTCCGACAAACCGAATCCGGTAGGAGAATAAGATCATGGCACTCGAATTTAAACTTCCAGAGCTTGGAGAAAACATTGAATCCGGAGACGTCATCAGCGTCCTCGTCGAAGTCGGCGAAGCGGTAACTGAAGGACAGCCCCTCATCGAAATCGAAGCGGGCAAAGCCAGTATGGAAATTCCATCCCCGGCAGCGGGAACCGTTGGAGCCATTCATGTTGCACAGGGCGACACCGTTGAAGTCGGCCAGCTTGCATTCACCATCGAAGACGGTGCGGCTGCCGCGCCGGAAGCTCCGGCCGAAGTGAAAGAAAAACCCGCGGCTGAAGCGGCTCCGGCACCTGCGGTCGAAGCGGCTCCGGAAGTTCCGGCTGCTGCAGGCGGAACCGTTGAGTTCAAACTTCCGGACCTTGGAGAAAATATTGAGTCCGGCGATATCATCAGCATTTTGGTTGCTGAAGGTGACACCGTCACGAAAGAACAGCCGTTGCTCGAAATTGAAGCCGGCAAAGCCAACATGGAGATTCCTTCTCCGGCGGCGGGAACCATTTCATCCGTTCATGTGGCGCAGGGCGATACCGTAAGCGTGGGCCAGCTGGCCTTTACGATCGAGGCAACCGGTGACGTTGCTGCTGCACCGGCTCCCAAGCCTGAGCCAGCTCCCGAGGCAGCTCCTGCTCCGGCCGCAGCGCCTGCGAGCCGGGAACCGCAGCAGCCGGTGGTGGTGGCCCCGCCGCCGCCTCCAGCGCCTGAACCGGTTAAGCAGGTACGCCCGGCCAATGCCGTTTCGGCTGCGCCGAATGTCCGCCGTTTGGCCCGGGAACTGGGTGTGGATATCCATCAGGTGAAACCGTCCCGCGAAGGCGGACGAATCAGTATGGAAGATGTGAAGAACCATGCGAAAGGCACCATTGAACGTGGCGGTGGTGGAAGTGTAGCCAGCCGTCCGAGCGTGCAAGGTGCCACCCGCGTTGAAAAGATGTCGGGTATCCGTAAAGCCACGATGAATCATATGACGCATTGCTGGACGACTATCCCGCACGTCACCCAGCAGGACTGGGCGGACATCACGCACATTGATGAGCTCCGCAAAAAGTTCGCCAAAAAGGCTGAGGTGCATGGAGCCAAGCTGACGGTCACCGCCATCCTCGTGAAGGTGGTTGCTTCCGCGCTGAAAGCGTTCCCGAACTTTAACTGCAGTATCGATGCCGACGCGGCGGAAATCATCTATAAGGATTTCTACAACATCGGGATTGCGGTCGACACGGATAAGGGCCTGATGGTTCCGGTTATTCGTGATGCGGATCAGAAAAATATGATCGAACTGGCGCAGGATCTCGGCGGCATTGCTGCCAAGGCCCGCGAAGGTAAAATCGGATTGGAAGATCTGAAGGGCGGCACGTTCACGATTAGCAACCTGGGTGGCATCGGCGGTACGTTCTTTACGCCGATCATCAACTCGCCGGAAGTGGCCATTCTCGGCGTCGGCCGCGCGGTTAAGCAGGACGGCCGCATGATGATGCCGCTGTCGCTTTCATATGACCACCGTATCATCGACGGTGCCGATGGGGCCCGGTTCATCCGATGGATCGTTGAAGCACTTGAAGAGCCGCTGTTGCTCGCTCTCGAGGGCTAACAGGATTGCAATCGCCACAGCGATGTGGATGATAATGGCCATGGATTCAACCATGGCCATTTTTAATGCCCGCATCACGGTGCTGGACTATGAAACGACCGGTTCGGTTCGGGGCTTCCCGACGGAGCCGTGGCAGATTGGTATGATCACACTCGATTGCGGCAAAGTTGATCCCGACTCCATGTTTGAAAGCCTGTTGAAGGTGGATGCCAACCGTCCGTTCAATCCGCATGCACCGGGCCGGCATTCAGTGCTTCGGGCTGAGATTGCGGAGGCTCCGACTCCGCAGGAACTGTGGCTGCAGGTTCGTTCGCGACTGACCGGTTTTCCGCTCTGCGCTCATAACGTGGGTACTGAGAAGAAGTTTACGCGGGCCATGGCGCCGATGCATCAGTTCGGCATCTGGATTGATACGCTTAGAATTGCGCGCAAGGTGTGGCCGGGCTGTTCGTCGTATGCACTGGACGATCTGATCGTCCTGCTGGACCTTAAACCGCAGATCGACGAGCTCTGTGGAGGAAAAGAGGCACACGATGCACTCTATGATGCCGTAGCCTCCGCCAAGCTCCTCGAGCACCTGCTCGCACAACCGGGGTGGGGCGATATCACCGTCGGTGAATTAGCGGCCATGTAGAACGGAGCTCTATATCGCTGAATTCACGGCCCGGAGGACCGTGCTACTTCAGCAACATTTTTTCGGTGGTTTCCCAGTCGATGCATTGATCGGTGATGGAAAGTCCGTAGGTCAATTCGCCGGAAATCTTCTGGTTTCCTTCTTCGATGAAGCTTTCGACCATGGCCCCGGTGATGGGGCACCCGTCTTTTTCCCGCTGCTGCAGAATGCTTTCCCAAACCTTAACCTGGTTGCGGGCCACCTTGTTGGCATTGGCGTGCGAGCAGTCGACCATCAGGGATGGTTCCAGACCGGCGGCTTCCAGTTTACACGCGGCATAGGTGACTTCCGGATATTGGAAGTTCGGTCCTTTGCCGCCGCGCAGCACCAGATGCGTGTTGGGATTGCCGGACGTCTTGACCATGGCGGAATGTCCGTCCTGATCGATTCCCAGAAAACTGTGCGGGTTGCTGGCGGATTCGATGGCATTGATTGCAATTTCGATGTTGCCGTCGGTGGCATTTTTGAAACCGACCGGCATGGAGAGCCCACTGGACATTTCGCGGTGCGTCTGCGATTCCGTGGTGCGGGCTCCGATGGCAGACCAGCTGACGAGGTCGGCGGTGTATTGCGGCACGATTGGATCGAGAAATTCGGTGGCAATCGGAAGGCCGAGGTTGGCAATGTCCAGAAGCAGTTTGCGGGCCGAATGCAGACCGTTTTCCATATCGCAGGAATTGTCGAGTTTCGGATCGTTAATGAAACCCTTCCATCCGATGGTCGTACGCGGTTTTTCGAAATAGACACGCATCACGATGAAGTATCGGTCCTTAATCTGCTCAGCGAGTGCTGCAAGGCGTTTTGCATAGTCAAGGGCGGCCGCCGGATCGTGGATCGAACAGGGGCCGATTACGACCAGCATGCGGTCATCGCGCAGGTGGATAATATTGCGCACGGTTTCGCGGTCGGACAGCACCTTGTTCGTCAGCTCTATGCCCAGCGGGAGCTCTTCTTTGAGCTTGGCCGGGGTGACCAGTTTTTTGATTTTGCGTACGCGCAAATCTTCAGTTAAATGGATGTCATTCGTCATAGTGCGGGGGAATAAAGCACAGTTTTCCTCCTATTGGAAGTGCTGTATGCCTTTTTTACAGTGCCCCGCCGGGCTGTTCCAAAGGTTGGAAAAATAAAAAAGGTGCGGACAGCCGCACCTTTGAAAGCCCCGGGGGGAACGCGAGGCAGTTAGTTGTGAAATGACCGGTTAGAAATAATATAGAATGCCGGTTGAAACCATGATTCCATAAAGGCCGACATCGGCATCAGGGTTCTTAGCTTCCCAATCGTTCAGTTCATAGGAGATCTCGAAGTTTAATCCGAGCTCCGGCAACCCCTGGAAGTGCCATTCGGTACCCACGAGCGGAGCAATGGAAAAACCATCAACCTCCGTGTCACTTCCGCCACCGGAATCGGTTTCAATCATGTAGTATCCGAGAGAGGCTCCTACATAGAAGGTGCTGTTTTCTCGCTCAATAAGAGAATAGAAAAATTTCCCTTTAAGCATGAAAATGTCCGCAGAGGTTTCAGCGGCGCCGCTCGGATCAAGCGTTGCGCCACCCTGGCCGAGTTCAATCTGGCCTCCGAAGGGTTCTGGAGCCCAGCGAACGGCTGCGCCGTTTATCAGGTCTCCAAAGAAGATTCCCTGATAACCAACGCCAAGGTTTCCGACATCATCACCATCAGCGGCTTGGGAGCCCATGACCATTGTCAATGCTGCTATAATGCATAGTACTTTTTTCATTCTCTCATCCTCCTGAGTTTATATTTGGGACTATTTCCCCCGACTCTGGTCCCGGAACTCCCGGGAACAATACAGATTGATGTCTGTTGGAATTTGGATATGGAGATGAAGGAGCACTGATGTGGCGGGCTTTTCTCCCGAAACCACACGATGTGTGATAAGTAGCTTTATATGTGCTCAACATATAGTGCTTTCCCTTCTAAGTTTCATTTAAACAATGGGGTTTGATTTATCAAGAAATAAATTTACAAAAAATATGCCAGTATTTCCGGGGATCACAACGATTAATAAGTCTGTGATATAAGTATCAGAAGTTATATTCATAGTTGAGGTAAAGCCGGTTGTTATGATCCCACGTTCCGAAATAAAGGTCGTCGCCCCAGAACAGCTCAAACACCAGCTCCAGTTGAGATCCGTTTCCGTAGCGCCGCCCGCCGCTGATTTGGGCGTAAGCATTGGGTTCCGAAAAATTATGCACGTAGGCCAGTCCAATCGAGTCCCGGGATGAAACCTCAAAAAGACATTCGGTAAACAAGGTGTTTTTTCCGAGGCGGAACGGCGAGGAGCTGGATACGAAGCCGCTGTCAGGGTCCTGCTCTGAGAGTATGTGTTCCCGGGCGTATTCCGCAATCAGGTGCACCTGGTTGCAGTTGAGCCATTCCGCGAGAAAGCCTGGTTGCCAGATGAAACCGACCAGCGCATTGATGAAGTCATCGTCTTTGCCGGAGTAGGTGTGATGATAGAGTGCTTCAGTGTGAAGTTCGAAGGATTCAATGGTGGTGGAGAGGCCCGCGGACCAGTCGAAGCCGGGGACATATTCCTGCGTTACAACATACTCATCCGGACTGGGCTTGTTAATCCGGGTAACTGAGTAGGGCGCATAGCCATGGTAGATGGTGGAAAATGCATCCCATTGTTGTTGGTGTGTTTTAATGGATGCCATAACGGCGGTATTTTTCACACTCACGTTTGGAATGTCGCGCTCGACCCGGCCCGTTGCACCGTCCGGAATGGGTTCGCCGATTATCGGCTCAATATCCCGTATCCACCACCGGGACTCAATGCCGGGCACTTTGGATGGTTGGAAGACGGGAAGTGCGGAAAGCGTATATTGCCAGTCGTTTTGATAATAGTCCGCCCGGGCCTGCCAAACACCGAAAATTTTGGCATTGAGCGGGTCGTTGAAATCGCGGGCAATGTATCGGTCGGCCAGCGGATAGAGGACGGAGAGCGTATTGTGCTGAACGGAGCGGCCGATGAGTAAATCCAGATTCTGAACGGGTACCGTTACAAAGAGTTCATTCAGGACAATCGGTCTGCTTTTGATATCATCGTCCTGAAAGAGTCTGAACCCACCGGTCCAGCGGTAGGAATTAGGAAGTCCGTATTCGAACCAGCCGGAGGTATCCAGCCGGATGCCGCTGTCCGTCTGCATCCAGGTGGCCCAGCTGTACATAAACTCGGGGGCAAAGTTACCGTCTTCAATGATGAAGTCCGGCACGACGGAGCTGCCGGGATTCTGAGGATAAATTACGAGCTTGGCCCGGGCCATGGAATCCAGATTCTCCACCAGGTCATTAAATGCGGCGTCTGCAGTTCTGTACTGAAAGAGCATAAAAAGAATCAGGCTGTAAAAAATCCGACTCATAGTTCGGCTATTCCTTTATGCGGTTTGATTGCGGTTCGTTTCCCAGGGTGCATGATAGGTAGCGAGAGCAGTGTGGGTGTTATGATCAGATCGGCCAGGAGGGCTGAGGTCAATACGACCGCTGCCAGAAATGCGAAGTCGGAGATGGGGGTGAAATGAGAAAACCGCATGATATAGAATCCCAGAATCAGGGAAATGGTTGTTGCTACCACCGGGCGCAGTAGATGATTCAAAGAGCGGTCGACTGCTTCTGCCGGAGGCAGCTCCGAGCTCTGTCCGTAAAAACGCATCAGAAGATGAATGGTATCGTCTACGGCCAGACCGATGCTGATGGCAGCCGCCATGGACGTTGCGGTGTTCAACGGGATCCCGACGAGGGCCATGATGCCGAACTGGATCCCGATGGGAAGAAGGTTCGGGATAAGCCCGATAAATCCGATCCGGAAGCTGCGGAAGAGAAGGCTCATGGAGATCGCTGCAATGAGGGCAATAACCAGCACCCCTCGAAGCTGGCCCCGAACAATTGCTGAGACTGCTTTGTTAACCAGGAGCGTTTCGCCGGTAATGCCGATTTCGACGTTGTCCGGGCGGGTGCTGCGGATGTATTCACGGAGTTGTTCGATCAGAGGCATCAGTTCTTTTGAGGATCGAACGTTGTGCCGAACCATAATGTTCAGCGATTGGAAGTCGGGAGTGACGTAGGGTTCGATCTCTGTGTGATGCAGCAACAGGAGATATTCTGCAATTGCCTGACGTGAATCCGGCAAGACAGAACCATCGTCTATGAATGCCTGATGTATGTAAGAAAGATAGTCGGTTACGCTGATGCTTCTTCCCAGCCAATATTGCTGTTGCAGATGACTCTGGAGCTGTATGGCATACTGCAGCACCTCCGGATCTTTAAAGGCGCCCTGAACTTGTGCATCGAGACGGATGCAGAAATTTTCGCTGCCGGAGAATGCCTTTTGCAAACGATCCACTCTTTCCACCACAGGAGATTCCGGCCGGAAGAAAGAGATCAGATTGTTATCCGCTTCTACATGGATGATTCCATATATGCCGGCTGAAAGGCAGACAATGAAAAACGTGGTCAGCGTAATTCCGGGATGCCGTCGGGTGGCTGAAAGCAGGTTCAGTGTTCGTGCTTCAAGGACTGCAAAAAAACGTAACGGCCGGAGATGGGCGCTGCGATCCGGAAGCAGGGCCAGACAGGCGGGAATCAGGCTGATCGTCACAATGGGGTTTACTAGTAGGCCGAACGAAGCCACCAGACCAAATTCCCGCAGTACAGGGATCGGGGTTGCAATAATCGTGGCGAATCCCGAGAACGTGGTGGCCGCCGTGAAGACGACGGCAATAGCAAGCCGCGAAACCATACGCTTTACGGCTTCATTTCGCCGGAGCCCTTCCATTCTTCCGGATCGGTATTCCGCAAGAAGATGAATGTCTTCTGTGGAGCCGATCACAATAATGAGCGAAGGCACCATGAAAGACAGTGCCGTGATCGGCAGATCGAGAATGCCCATGAAAGCGAGTGTCCAGAGGATGCTGACTCCGGAAGTGAGAAGGGGAAGTACGGCACCTTTAAAACTGTTCAGAATGAGCACGAGCATGATCACCAAAACGCATACGGCGAGCGGAAGCACCACTCGCTGATCTCTCAGAATATAAGCGGTCTGACGCTCAACAATATAGGGCCTGCCCATTTGTTCCAGACGTTGGAAAAGCGGTGTGTAGGGGGCAATCGTCTGTTCAATGGCTTCGCTTAAGGTGCGAAGCGCATCTTTTTGTTGTTTATCGGTTTCGTAGCGTAATTGAATGATAGTTGCATCACTGGTCGGAGACAGGAGGAGCCCTTTGATCACCGGATGACGGCCGGCACTTTTCCGAAGATTGGAACTCTCGGTTTCTGTTTCCGGGATCCAGCTGATGAGCGGGTGAATATCCAGCAGGCCGTCCGTGTTGGTAATTTCCGTTACGGAAAACAGACTCTCCGCTGAAATAACGCCCTCGATATTCTCCAGTTCATACACAAGGTTCTGAAGCGCTTCCAGTTTTGCCGGAGCAAAGAGATCGGGATCTTCGCTGTAAACCAGCGCAGTTGCCTCTGATCCGAACAGTTCCCGGGTCTCGAGATAGTATGCTTTATCCGGATCATTCTCCATCATGAGACTGTCGATGGATGCTTCAATCCGCACGCGACTTGCCGGTATGGTCGCCACAGCGGAAATCAGCCCGATCACAATTAATGTGAAAACCGGGTGCAGGCTGAACCATGACATCAATCGGCGCATTCTGATCCTTTCTGGACTACTTCATATATCGGCCGGTTCGGATATGCCGGTCAGTGAAAATTTCATCGGAGAGTATGGTTCGGGTATCACGCGAGATGACGGTTATTTCAGTCTGATGGCGTTTAGCGGCATTATCCATGAAGCTCCTGTTGGCTCGCCATGTGTTACTGTTAAGTTGTTCCAACTCATGGTTCGTTTGTGTTTTCAGCAATTTCCCTTTCCGGTCGAAAAACTCGATCTTGATCGTGAACAGGATATCTTTCCGTATCCACAGCTTACGTTTTGCGTAGCCGCTGCTTTTTTGCGCGGCTTTATTGGCCGGAACAGCTTCAATCACATAACAATCCACTTCGTTCACGTTCATTGGTTCCAGATGGGTATAAAGGAAATCGTCGATCTTCTCCGGATCCATATCCTCATAGGTAAAGTCGGTGCCCATAAAATAGGCGTTGCGCCGGGACTGGGCAATGCGCTGAAGCCGTCGCTGGGAAGGAAAGTAGAGCCACTGATCATTCGGCTTTTTTTCATTTTCCCGGGTGAGAAGGGCGGTTCCTTTTATATCCTTCGGCGCTTCAAAAATGGTCAGGGAACTCGTCAGTTGATTCGGATCTTCCTTATCTAATCGCCGGAGCACCCGTTCTTCCTGATGGCCCTTCCGGTCCAGCAGAGAAATATTCATTACCACGGTTTCATTCGAGAGGGTGTGCAGACTCGTTTGGGTTTCAATCACCTCCCGGGCCGTCCGGTCCGCTGTTCCAATGATTGGAAGCAGTGTGATAAGCAGTGCGGGTAAAATTCTCATAGTATCTCCCGTTGAAAAAGTCGGTGGACGATGTCGAATTCAATATCCATTTTAGACAGCACGCTGAGTACCTGTCTGTTCTGATCATGAACCGGGCCGACAAGGCCCCGGGTGGCCGACATCGCAAGGGCGCTGTTGATTCCGGCCAGGTAGAGCGAGAGGTTAAACCCCCGGCCCTGCGCTTCCGGCAGAAGGTAGGTCATGGCAATATTGATTTCTTTCGGCTTATGCCGCTGCTGCAGGAAGGCCGCAGTGCGGGCAAGTCTGCCGCAGCCGGTGCGTCTGAACGCTTCGGCATAGTTCGGAAGGTTCATTTGTAATCCGCAGATCTGATCCTGCCGATCTGTCATCCAGTGAATCAGAGAGGGACAGGCCGACTGTGCGAGCCGGGCGATGATGCATTGCTTTTCGGTCTCGGAGATCGGGTAGAAAAGGTCGGCATTTTTTCCGGCTTTGCAATAGATCTCAAAAATGACCGGAGCGATCTCTCTCAGGCGTCGGCGGCTGCGGGTGGTATGGATTTCTTTTCCTGAACGTCGGGTCAGATGTGCCGCCGCCCGTAAAATCCGGTCGCTGACCTGATAGTGGTTGCTGACCTCTGCGCTGAGATAGTCGCTGTGCTTTGTAAATCCGTTCGAACTGAAGAGGTCGGCATAGTACGGCGGGCTGTAGGGCAGTGCAAAAGAAGTCATTTTGCCATATCCGGAAACCATGAGACCCCGGGCATCGGTCTGGAGAAAGCCAATGGGCCCCAACAGGTGTTTCAGGTTTCTGCTTTTGGCCCAGTTTGCTGCGGCATCAAAAAGCAATGCCGCCGCTTCCGGATGCTCCTCACACGCAAAATGGGTGAACAAGGCAGTGTTACAGCCCCGGTGTTGGTTGAAATTCCGATTGTTGAGTACGGCGATCCGTCCTTTGATTCGCTGATTTTCCGTGGCCGTGAAAAAGGCAGCTTCCGAGTGCTCGTAAAATGGGTGTGCGGGCGAGAGATCAAATGCTTCAGAAGAACGCAGTACAGGTTGCCAGTCCGGATTGTTTAGACAGAGAGACAAAGGAACGTTCAGGTAATCCACCCTATGCTTTTTGTTCTTCTGATCGAGTTGCGTAATCTTCATTCTTATTCCAGTTCAGCCGTCCAGTTTTTAAGAATTTTCCGATTGAGCGTATCAATGTAATCCGGGTTCTCCTTGTTGTTCCGGATGGTCTGCGATAAATCGATGAGGCAGGGAACGCTGGGGCTGCCCATATACATTCGGGCCTCGTCCAGAATCTGAAATTCCATTTTAAAGAACCGTTTGCAGAGTTTCCGGAAACGGTCATCGATCATGCAACCCCATTGGCGGATATCATCGTGGCGGCTGAGGAGCAGCAATTGCCGGGCAAGCAGGAAGAGCGGGGCCATGCCCATGGCGCTCAACTTCCCTCTCCAGCAATTCAGAACGCTGAAGCGGCTTATTTCCACCATGCGGGCATCCAGGGTTTGGAGCTGCGGATAGAGTTGGACTAAAGGCGTTGGAACGGGAGAGCCGTAGATCATTCTGCAGTAGCCGGCCAGTTTTCCGCTTTCCCGGTCCCGAATGCCGATGTGCGCGCTCTGGGCATCGTAGTCATCCGGCGCCGAGCTCTGTTCCGATTCAGAAACATAGCCCTCGGCCAGATAAATCTCATTTCGGAACTGGATGTATTCGAGCAGCACCTGGTTCGGAACCGCTCCGCGCGAATGAACGGTAGATTCAAAATAATCTTCTACATTAGTTAGCGTGTTCATAGACATCAACCGCATCAACTTACCCAATTCTTGGGGGAGAATAACACGGTCGTGAATACTCTAAAAGAATTGATTTGAACGTTCAGCGGGCTTGTTTACTTATCAGAATATTTTCCTGACGAGCCCGCAGGATCTCTTTATTGGTCCACACGCCGAACGGATCCCGGTAAGGAAGCCCGCGGGTGGTCTCGCGGATCATTCTGATTTCATGGCCGGGCAGGGGGAGTTCAATATTCTCTTCACGCAGGGCCGCCAGAGTTCCGCCACGCTGCCGCCCGACCGGATCGGTTTCGCCCACAGAAAATCCCGCTTCCATCAGTCCGGCCCGTACCGGGATCGCGGCACAATAGGTCAACAGAACGGCGTCGGGTTTCATGACGCGTTTAAGCTTTTTGAAAAAATCGACCGTCCAGAGTTCAGCGTTGCGCTGGGTGGAAAAGGCATCGAGGAAGACGAGGTCAAAGGCTTCAGGTTTTAATTTGGTGATGGTGTGACGCGCATCCCCCCAGAGAATCCGGATTGCCGATTGTTGATTGTCGATGGCCGATTGGGTCTCGTAGAGGTCTGCGAGAATTTTTTTCCAATCATTGGAATCGGTTTCCAGAGTCTGGATAGTTGATGCGGCGGTACCCACCACCCGCCGATCCATTTCTAAAGCGGTAACGGACAGCGGGTTCATTGAGTTTCGAGCAGATTCGAGGGCGGAAAGGCTGTTATATCCGAGTCCGAAGCAGACGTCCAGAAGGGCAACTCCGCCTTGAGTAAGCCGCTCCTTGAGTTTTCCCGGAACGAGGTATTTTTCTGTCGCTTCCAACCGCGCGCCGGCGGGTGTGTGATAGTGTTCTTTATAGTCTTCGTTCCAGAACGTAACAGAACCGTCGTCCGTCTCGACCGTTCGCAAACGGCTCCCGGTTTCCCCTTCACCCGTTCTCCCGTTCCCAACGAGGTCCCCCTGTTTCCATTCCCGGCAGGTCATCTGCTGGATGACATAATCTTTAAACTGGCCCTTGGCCATGTGCCATTTCGGGGCAATCAGCTCTTCGTCAAGGGTGTCGGTGGTCAGACGCATGATGGGAATATGCGACGGCATGCGGCGGATAAAATCCATCAGATACTCTGCAAAATCATGCTCCATCAAAACGGGGAGAGGCGTCAGCGCATGTTCCAGTGCGAGGGTGGTTCCTTTTTCAATATGAAGGTTATGGATCTTCACCGCATCAATCGGCAGGGCCGCAATCGTATCGGCGGTCTTTTGAAAATCCTCCGCCGTTTCACCCGGAAGTCCGAGAATGGCATGAACAGCCACTTTGATGCCGAGCGCATGCAGTTTTTTAATGGCTTCCTCGCTGGAAGACCAGTCGTGTCCTCGGTTCACCCGTTCGAGGGTTCGGTCATGCACGGTCTGCACGCCCAGTTCCACCCAGACTTCGATGTGTTTGTTCAGTTCCACCAGGAAATCATAGGCCTGGGGCGTCAGGCAGTCGGGGCGTGTGCCGATGCTGACGGCAGTGAAATCGAACGAATCCAACAGATCGAGATACATTGGTTGCTGGTTTTTGCCGAAGGTCGCAGAAAAAGCCTGGATATAGGCCATATACTTTTTGGCGCCGTAGCGGTCGCGCGCAAAGCGGATCGCCTCCCGCATTTGCTCTTCCACGGACCCTTTCCCGATGGTTTGCACGGCCGCGGAGCCGCGAACATTGCAGAAGGTGCAGCCGCCGGAGCCATCGGCTTCGCGGTTGGGGCAGCCGAGGTCGAAATCGATCGGAACCCGGAAAAGCGGGGCACCATACCGGTCTTTCATGTACTCTTTATATTGCAGATAGGGGGTGTTCATTGCGGGCGAGGTTTGCGTATTTGATGATTTCACGTCAAGTGGTAGTAACTGATATATAGGATTCCGCACGACCGGTCCGGTGCAATAGTTTACAAAACCGCTGTACTCGGAAGCAATTTTCTGGGAGTCATTTAGGGCTAATCGGAACAACAACAATTTAAAGAAAAGGGGCGAGAAAAATGATCGCACTGATTATATCACTCATTATTGCAATTTCAATCAGCGGAACGTGCATCGCGACCGGCGTGAAAAGCGGAACCATTGCCTATGGAATCCTGGGCTTTATTATCTCGCAGATTCTCATCAGTCTGCTGATGCGCAAAAAGTATAAAGCGTTGAATGCCGAGATGCAGGAATTAATGGAAAAGGGGCAAAAGCGCCTGAACCACAAAATTAATCAGTTCCAGCAGAAACCCGGCGGCAACCCGAAGCTGATTCAGCAGCAGGTGACGCGGGACCAGCATGAACTCTTTAAAACAGCACTTGAATTCACCAAGCGGTTCGAAGCCTATAAAAAGTGGAACCTGTTAATGAGCAAGCAGATTGCAACGATGCGCCTGCAGTTTTTGTATCAGCTGAAAGAGTTCGATCAGGTTGATGAAATCTTCGCGAAAAACTTTCTGACCGGACCGGTACTCTCGGATCCCATGCTGGTGGCCATGAAAATGGCGCGACAGTATAAGGCGAAAGATTCCAAAGGGGCGGAAAAAACCTTTAAGCGTTATTCCCGCTGGTTCCGGCAGGACAGTGGCGCGTTACTTTTCGGCGTCATGTCCTGGATTCAGGTCAAAGGCGGCCAGGTTGAAGAGGCCCGCCAGCTACTGGCAAAAGCGAAAGACAAAATGTATAACGAAACCATTACCCGCAACTGGGAAATGCTATCGAACAATCGTCCGAAAAGCTTCTCCAATGCCGGTTTCGGCGATCAGTGGTACAGCCTCTATCTCGAAAACCCTCCTGCCCCCAAACAGCAGCGCGTCCGGGCCAATCAGAAAGGCCGCCGTCCGTTCTAGCCGGCGGTGAACCTCGGTTCAGCTACCATTCGAAATATTTAATCGGCAGGTATGGCAAAATAGAACATATCCCTGCCGCATTCCCCTCTATTCTTCCTGCTCCATTTTGTGTCAGCCTCTCTGAAGCCTGAAACGGAATCCGCATGATGTACTCTGCGGACATCGGTTTTCCGTTTTGCCCGATGGCGGTGCCGTGGGCGTGTGAACGCATTGCTCACGGATGGAAAACGAATTTGGAGAACGGGATGAAAAAAAGAATGGTCGCGGTTTTCGCGCTGGCATGTTGCACCGTGATGCTGGCGGGAGGACGTCCGCCGTTGGAGAAGCCGAATATCGTGCTGCTGTTTGTGGACGATTTGGGGTGGAATAATCTGGGGTTTCGCAATCCCGACCTGTTTGAAACGCCGAACATTGACCAGCTGGCAAAGGATGGGATCGATTTCCAGCAATGCTATGTGGCCGGTCCGGTCTGCAGTCCGAGCCGGGCCACATTACTGACGGGCAAACATCCGGCGCGGCTCAAGATGGTCCGGCATGTTCGAACGGATACCAAAAAAGGGGTTCAGCTGATTTATGATGACCAGGGCCGGCCCTCCCATCATATTCTGCCAACCGATCCCGCGCAGTTTCCCAGTAAAAACCGGGTGGACCTGGAGCATGTTTCCTACGCCCGGGCGTTGAAAAAGCAGGGCTACTATAATCTGTTTCTCGGCAAGTGGCATATCGGCGAAAAAGGATTTTATCCGGTGGACCATGGGTTTGACCGACAGATCGGAACCACAGACCACGGTGCGCCTAAAAACTATTATCCCGACTACTTCAAAGATACGGATATTCTGGATGAGAAAGACGCCGGAAAATACCTGACTGACCGCCTGACCGATGAGCTGGTTGGTTTTATCCATGACTGGGATGAGCCGCAGCCGCTGATGGTATCGATGTGGTACTACAACGTTCATTCTCCAAACATTGGAAGAAAGGATCTGCTTCCGCATTTTGAAAACCGGGCAGGCCTCCGGGAAGAGCCGAAGAGGGTGCAGTTTGCCGCGCAGGTGATGGCCATGGATGAGTCAGTCGGACGCGTGCGTGCCGCACTGAAAGAAAAGGGCATGGATAAGAATACCGTCATCCTGTTCACCTCGGATCAGGGCAGTTTATATGAGTGGGCGCCGTATCGCGGCGGTAAGCGCATAGACACCCTCTGCGAGGGCGGCGCGCGGGTTCCGTTCATTGTCAGCTGGCCGGGCGTTGCAAAAGCCGGCGGCCGGAACAACAGTATTGTTCAGACCACCGATATCTTTCCGACACTGGTTGAACTCACCGGCGGAAATCCTTCCAACTATGACGACCTTGATGGTGTGTCGCTCGTATCCACCATCAAAAATAACAGCACGCTGAAACGCGCTGAGCCCATTTATGGATATCGGGCGTATGAAGATCTCTATGCTTCGGTTCGCGAGGGCGACTGGAAGCTGCTGGGCTACCGCGACGGGCGGACCAGCCTATATAATTTAAAGAACGACCGGGTGGAACAAGACGATCTCGCGATGAAGCATCCGGAAAAAGTCAGGGAGCTGGTCGAAAAGCTCCGGGCCTGGGAAGTTGAAATGGGCGTCGAAGCATATTCAGGATTTAAGAAATAGGGGAATAGAATGAAAAAGTTAATGCTGTCTCTATGGTTGTTTTCTGCTGCCTGCGTGCAGGCAGGGGTGGTGAATGTGGCCAACCATGGAATTGTTCCGGGGAAAGATGCGAGCGGGCAGGTCAACCGGCTTCTCCAATCATTGGAAGGTAAGAAGGGGGTGACGCTCTCATTCCCGAGGGGACCTATGTGTTCAAACCTGAAAAGGCCGTCGAAAAATACCGCGCGGTTACCAACCACGATAACAGCCTGAAGCGGTTGGCATTTCCTGTGTTCGGGTTTGAAGATTTCACGATCGACGGGAACGGTTCAACCTTCATGTTTCATGGACGCATCTGCCCGGTCACACTGGAAGGCTGCAAAGGCGTCACGCTGAAAAACTTCAGCATCGACTGGGATACTCCGTTTCACCACGAGCTACGTGTCGTGGAAAGCGACCCCGACAAAAACTCATTTATTGCCGAGATTTTTCCCATGAAATACGGTTTCGAGATCAAAGACGAGCAGCTGATCCTGAATCACTATAACTGGCAGAATCCGATTGGTCAGAATGTGGCGTTCGACTCAAAAACACAGGCCCCGGTGTATATGACGCGTAACTACGGACTCAGCCAGAAAAAGAAAAAAGGTAAGGTCTTGAAGGTCGGTGAAAACCGCGTGTTGATGGAAAAGACCACAAAAGTCGCACCGCCCGTCGGAACGGTTTTAACGGCCTATGGCCCGTCGCCCGGGTTTAACCGCCTGGCCCAGGCCATCCACGCCTCCAACTCAAGCGACATACACATTGAAAACGTCACCGTCTATGCGGCCGCCGGCATGGCGCTCATCGCCGAGCGCTGCGATACGATCAGTCTGGACGGTTTTGTGGTGACTTCCACCGAAGAACGCTCGCTGGCGACCCGTGCCGACGCCACGCATTTTCTCGGCTGTAAAGGGCTGATCAGAATGGAAAACTGCCGGTTGGAACACATGGCCGACGACGGCATCAATGTGCATGGGGCCTATATCAAAGTAGAGGAATACAAAGGCAATCATACCTTCCTCTGCGCCATCAGCCATACGCAACAGAAAGGGCTGATCTTCTGTGAACCCGGTGACCGGATCATGATCACCTCGCGCGAAACGGTACTTCCAATCTTTGAAACCACCGTGAAAGCCGTGAAGATTCTGGATGAAGAGTTCCTTGAAATCACGGTTGCCGAAATTCCGGACCCCATGCCGAAGGGATTGCTGTCCATGGAAAACCTGACGTGGTATCCGGACGTGATTATGAAAAACAATATCATCCGTAACAACCGCGCCCGCAGTGCGCTCATCACGACGAAGGGCGATGTGCTGATTGAAGGTAACTATTTCTCCTCGCAGATGCATGGAATTCTGATCGAAGGCGATAATAAGTCGTGGTACGAATCGGGCGGGGTCCGCAATGTCGTGATCAATAACAATGTATTTGAAAACATCGGTTACGGCTCCGGCGCAGGCTATCCACTGTATGCGGCCCCTCTGTTTCTGCCGGAGCAGAGGTTAGGCGACGATCAGTATCACTGGAACGTACGCTTTACGAATAACAAACTGAAGAGCTTTAACGGGCTGCTGGCTCATGCGATGTCGGTGAAAGGGCTGGTCATCAGTGGGAACACCATTGAGCTGAGCAGGGACTACCCGACCGGGTCGGGCCTGCCCTCTGTCGAACTGGATTTCTGCAAAGATTCCATCATCGAAAACAACACCTTCACGGGCTTTGACTGGCCGATCCGTATTGAGCAGAAAGACAATTGCAGCAACGTATCGGTTAAGAAGAATAAGGGTATTAAATGATGAATACCAAACTGCTGTTTGCCTGTTTACTGTTTGGGGGCGTTGCCCAGGCGGAACCCATGCCCAATGTGGTCCTGATCTTAGCCGACGATCTGGGGGCGGGTATGCTCGGCTGTTACGGCCAGGAAATCATCTCTACGCCGCATATTGATCGTCTGGCGGCGGAGGGCATGAAGTTCAATAACTATTACGGCGCCACGTTCTGTGCACCGTCGCGCTGGGCGCTGGCAACCGGCATGCATGATGGGCGGATGGGCGGATGGGACTACAACCGGGCCGGACTTCCGATCCTCCGCGACTCCGGAAAAATTACCGAAGCGGAATATCAGAAGCGTTTCGAGCAGATGAAAAAGGATGCGCTTGCAATTCCTCCCGAGGAAGTATTTCTGGGGCAGATCGGCCAGCAGGCCGGATACAAAACGGCGCAGTTCGGCAAGCTTGATCGCGGATTCCTGACCTGGCATGAACGGGTCAAACGCTATGGCTGGGACTATTATGACGGCTTCTACGATCATCAGCGCTGCCACGGGTTTTATCCGCCGTATCTCTGGCGCAATGGAGAGCGCTATGACCTGCCGGGCAACACCGATCCGGCGTGTGGAAAATATCTGGAACAGGGCAACCTCCCGGCCGGAAGCGGCGGGAAGACCCATTCGCAGATCGTCATGATTGAAGCGGTCCTGAAATATATCCGCGAGCATAAGGACGAGCCGTTCTTCCTGTATCATCCGACCCAGCTTCCGCATGGCGAATTGGGGTTACCTTCCATCCATCCGGATTTTGAAAAAGATGACCGGCTCACCTATGAAGAAAAGAAATATGCATCCATGATCAAGATGCTCGATGACCACGTCGGCCTGATTATGAATGAGTTGAAAGAACAGGGCATCGACCACAATACCATGGTGTTGTTTACATCCGATAACGGCCACTGCGCCTACTACAGCAATGTGTATAATGGCTTTAAAAAACAGCAATTGCCGGACGGTACGGCCTTTGATCTGGAGAATCATAAATGGCGCAGTAACGGGGATGTCTTTAACGGCGGTGCCGGACTTGCCGGTGCTAAACGCAGCGGATTCCAGGGCGGCATTCTCTGTCCGATGTTTGTGCGCTGGCCCGGAAAGATTCAGCCCGGAACAGAGACCGATCTGCTCAGTACGCACTACGACTTTCTCGCAACGCTGGCCGATGTCGGCAATGTTCCTGTGCCGAAGGGGAAGGACAGTATCTCCTATCTTCCAACCCTGTTGGGGCAGCCGCAGAAACAAACCCATGATTATGTCATTTTCCAGAACAAGCGCACCTATATGGGCAGCAGCGCCGTCATCACCCGCGATGGATTTAAACTGCTGGAAATCGGAAAAAAGCGGGATCGGTATCAGCTCTATAATATCCTGCAGGACCAAATGGAAACCGAAGAACTTTCCGGAAAGTATCCTGAGAAAGTAGAAGAACTGAAACGCGTCCTGAAACGGGAAGTGGTTTCTGAACGTCCGGATCTGAATGGATAGACGTGCGGCACCGTGCTGAGGCTGCCGGCAAATCCAGTTATACTGTCATCGGCTTCTTATTGCCTGGTGATTTTGATCCGGTCGACGATCAGATGGCCGGGGCCGCGCACGCCGACGATCAGCTGCCATTTTTTATTGGCGTTGGTCTTCAGCTCAACGGTTTCCGTTCCGGATTCGCCATCGGCGGCTTTCCAGGTCGTCATCTGTTTTTCGCCAGCCTTTTTGTCGCCCGTAAAGTTGGCGTAGAACTCACTCCTGGCGCCCAGACCTTTAGAGGTCCAGTTGATCGTCAGCTGATAGGTACTGTCCGGTTTAAAGCTGCCTTTCTTTACTTCAAGAGCGCGGTTCCAGGAATTGTCTTTGGCGCCCAGGGCTTTAATTTCAAACTGCCCGCCTGAGATGTTGCCGTCCGCATCCGTTAGCAGTTTGCCGGAAGCAACCGACGGTTCGTCTTCAGGGCCGGCGGTATATCGATAGTTTTTGGACTCAACGCCGGGATCTTTATATTGTTGGATCTGGCGCTTGAGTTCTTTCATCATACGTTCGGCAACCGGGGCATATTCCGGGTTGGTAAACGCATTGACCAGTTCATCGGGGTCCGACTTGAGGTCAAAGAGCCAGGGGATATCCGTTGCGCAGATCACCAGTTTATAGCGACCGTCCACCAACGCCAGCCAGTTGCCTCCCGAGGAAGTGATATAGGTCATGCGGCCGCTATCCACCTTTTGGGCTGAAGAAAGAAAGGCCTGCGCATCGTTCAATCCGTGGGAACCCGGAATGAGGGGCGATCCCATGAGGCCCAGCATCGTATTCCCGAAATCAACGTTTGTGTAGGCGGTGTTGATTACTTTTCCGGCCGGGATACCTTTCGGCCAGCGAATCACAAAAGGAATCTTGGCCGAGGTTTCGTAGGGCTGACCCTTGTTGTGCTTTTTGTGCTCACCCATCAGGTCGCCGTGGTCTGAGGTGAAGACGATAATGGTGTTGTCGGCCAGTTTGTTGGCTTCCAGCCATTGGAAAATACGCCCGACGTTATCGTCGATGCATTTGACCATGCCGAAATAGATCTGCATCTTTTTCTGATCCAGCTTCGTCACCACTTCTTTCCCGCCCTGAGCCCAGCCCGGCATGGTTTCGAGCGGCACTTCCATGGTGCGGGGGTGCTCAAAGTGCATGCCGTCGAACATCGTGTCGTAGGGGGGGCGCACACTGTTCGGTCCATGAGGGTCCGGGATGGATACCATATGACAGAACGGCTTGTTTTTATCCCGTTCAAGGATTTCGAGGGTGCGGTCGGTCAAAAAGTCGGTGGTAAAGTTTTCGGGGGTACCCTGTTGGGATGAACTGAACTTTGCGGTTTGTTTTTCCGGCACCAGACCAATCACGGCGGGTTTGCCGTCGATATGGGTCATTCCTTTCCAATGCCCGCGGTTCATCATGTAGCGGTTGTCGGCAAAGCCGAATTTGCGCGCCGGTTGCCAGCCCGGTTTAGCATCGCCGTCGAGATGCCATTTGCCGACATAGGAGGTGGCATATCCCTGATTCTCCAGAACGGATGCAAAGGTTTTCAGCCCGTCGTGCAGGGGTAGGTCATTTTTCGGGGAGCCGGTATGGTGGGGATAGAGTCCGGTCACCATCGCCGCGCGGGAAGGGGTGCAGACGGGAGAGGCGGCAAAATAGCTGGTGCAGATCGCCCCTTCATGGGCCAGCCGGTCAATGTGCGGGGTGTCCACCTTCACGCCTTTGCCCCAGACATAGGCCTGATCCTCGCTCAACAGTTCGCGGTAACAGCCCAGCGTCCGGAAATTATGCTCATCGGTATGAATGATCAGCAGGTTGGGCTTTTTAGCCTTGGCAGCCAGCGTGCCGGAGGCTGCAGAAGTCACTGCGGCTCCGGTCAGGATCTTTGAAAAATTACGTCTGTTCATGGTACTCCCCGGATAGTTATACTGAATCAACGATGCAAGGTACCAAAACTGGACGGTATTCGTACTGCCCAAAAGGATATGTTCTGAGGTGCCCTCCGACTCGCTGGGATTGAGCGGTTTAGAAACCGGCGTTCACACCAAGGGTTCCCCAGAACTGATCCTCGATCTTTGGATCTTCTTCGAACGATTCCTGATAGTCCAGGCTGCCGTGCCACGAGATCATTTTCCAAATCGGTGCGCCCACGGTTAGATGCGCGGTGGCATGGGTTAAACCTTTAACATCCTGAAATCCGGTGTGGTAACTCATCGTACCCTTCAGGTTGATCGATTGCGGCACAGCCGGAGCTTCGGGCAGGGGGAGTGGAATGCCCAGGTTCAGCACCAGTTCGTGAAGACCGCCGCTCGTGAACTGATCGTCGGAAACCGGGGTCCAGTAATAGAAGTTGTAAGCGGGAACCAGGCTGAACCCTTCCGGCATGGGGATCAGGTTGGGTAGGCCGCCGCCAAGGTGGATTTTATGGCCCTGAAAAGCCTTGCCGCCTTTGCCGGTTGAATTCGGGTAGAACCAGTAGTCATAGTAGGAACTGAACGCGATCGCCCACGGATCGTTTTGCATCAGGAGACGGTTGTAAAAAAACATCAGGTCCCATTCATCATTTCCCTGTTTGTCGCGGTCAACCGTCATGGATGACCAGAGCAGAAAGCTGAAGCCCGGCAGTTTGTCCGATGACAACCCGACAGACGGTTGATGCGCCGGCGTGTCGCCCACATTAAACCCGTGCGTCATGTAACGCGTGGCATAGGTGTAATCAATATGTCCCTTAATCAGCTGCTCTTCAGCCGTAACCCCTTGCGCCACTGCTCCGAGGAACAGTGCAATCAATACCTTTTTCATCAACTTCCCCTGTATATATTTTCGGCGGATCCCCCCGGATCCGCCTTAAACTCATTCCTAACGACGCTTTTTACACGGTAATCATGACACGGGAAATAAAATCATGAATTATTCGTCTCCGGTATGAGCCGGTCACAGAACATACGGGCGGTTGTTTTTCAGGCCCGGCTCATCAAATTGCTTCATCTGTTTAAACAACTCATCCTGCAGCTTTTTTGCAACTTCCGCGTATTCCGGATTATTGTATTGGTTCACCAGTTCATCGGGGTCTTTTTCGAGATCAATGAGCCACGGCTTCTCCTTTTTGTCGAGCACGAGCTTATAACGCTTGTCCACGGCGCAGACCCACCAACCGCCGTTTTTTGCGAAGTAGGTGATTCGGTCGCTCTTGACGTTCTTTTCCGGACTCTGGAAGTCGGTGGCTGTGTTGACACCATGGAACGCGGCATCGGTTTGAACACCCATCATCGCCAGTGTGGTCGGGGCAAAGTCGCAGTTGGTATAGGCCTTGTTGATCACTTTGCCGGACGGAATGGACTGGGGATACCGGATCACAAACGGGATTTTAGCAGAGGCTTCGTAGGGCACGCCTTTATTGCGGCGGTTGTGCTCGTAGAACATGTCGCCATGGTCGGCGGTGAAGACCACGATGGTATTATCCTTCAGACCGTTTGTATCGAGGAACTCCAGCAGACGCCCAACAGAGTCGTCGATGTGTTTGACCATGCCGAAATACTGGCGCAGCGGTTTGGGATCGAATCCTTTGGCTTCGTTCTTATCCATTTCGTTCGCCGATTTTGCCCAGGCCGGTTTGGCGGCCGTATATTCCGGTGCCTGGGTTTTCGGCGGTTGCAGGTCCATGTGGTTATACATGGTGTGATAGGGCGGGCGGGCATAGTCCGGCGTATGCGGGTCAGGAATGGAAAGCATGATGGCAAACGGTTTATCTTTGTCGCGCTCCAGAATTTCGAGTGTGCGGTCGGTGAACCAGTCGGTCATGTGGACGACTTCATCTTTAGGTAGCTTGGCCACGGATTTTTCGCCCAGTCCACCCTTGAAGACGGCACTGTTTTTGATTTGGAAGAACGGGGAATGTCCGCCGCGCATCATGTGCGTATTGTCATTGAAGCCGGCTTTATACTCGATGCCGAACGTATACTTGGAATGACCGTCCAGATGCCACTTGCCGACATATGAAGTGGAATAGCCGTTGTCGCCGAGGATGGTTCCAAAGGTTGGAATATCCTGCCGGATATGGTCGCCGTTTTTCGGCGCGCCGGTGGCCTGCGGATAGAGACCGGTGACCAGCGAAGCACGCGAGGGGGTGCAGACCGGGGAGGAGCAATAGTAGTTATTGCAAATGGCTCCTTCGTGGGCAATGGAATCAATGTGCGGGGTGTCCACGCCATAGTCTCCGCCCCAGACAAACGCCTGCTCCGGAGCCAGCTGCTCGCGATAGCAGCCGAGCGTGCGGAAGTTGTGTTCATCGGTGTGGATGATCAGAAGGTTCGGTTTCTTCGATTTTGCCGCAAGTGTTGTGCGGCACATGCTGCTGAAACCGGCTGCGGTCATAATGGATGAGAATTGTCGTCTGTTCATTCTGGGTCTCCTGTTAATAGCTTAAATCGATAAAACGCATGGAACCGGCCGGCACGGTCAGTTCAACATTGTTTCCAATGATTGGAAGTTTTTTTCCGCTTAGAATATCCACTGCACTTTTCGGTTGGCGGGTCTGAAAGGTGATCGTTGCCGCCCGGTCCTGCGGATCAATATAGCCCTGGTCAATCAGTACGACGCGGGTATGGTTGGCGTCCAGCCGAACGGCGCTCCACGAGGCTCCGGAAACGAGCACCGGCATGTTGGCCGCGCCTTCAGCCGCCGCCTGGCCGATCCGGGGACCGAACTGTTCCGCCGGAACCGGTTGGCCTTTAACTAAACCGTGTTTGGTGTTGCTGATCGTGAAGGGGATGTTCTGTTTTTTCAGGGCGGCCGCATATTCAACCGGCGCAATCGGCACCATGCCGTGCGGCATTTCAGGAATAAAGTTGAGCCAGCGATAGTTCACGCCCAGCGCCTGTTTGGAGTAGTCATACTCCGCCACGCTTGCACCGCACCATGGAACCGAGGCCACGGAAAAGACCGCATCCACATCGTCGGGGTCGTATGTTTTCATGTCGTGCCCGTTGTCGATCTTATGGATCAGCTCTTCGTCGACCTCCTGCATCAGGTGCCAGGAGCTGATGGAAAGAATGTCTTCTTTTCCAACCATTGGAAGTGCGCCGGACTTCATGAGGGCAAAGAGAATGTTGAGATCCGGGTCTTCCAGATAGCCGATGTTGAAGAAGAGGCCGTAGCGCGAGCCGTAGGCCGCGAGCAGGGCACCGTTGCGCAGATAGGGCGATGCCGAACGTTGTCCGCCCGGACTCAGTGGCCGCCAGCACGTTGGGTTATCATCCACCAGCCGGCAGGCATAGTCATCCACAAATCCGCCCGCCAGCATGCCGACCCGGCCGGCAAAGTTGATATCCTGTGTGCGGGAGTTGGTGTCCTCGGCGGCCGGCACCAGAATGTCGGAATATTTTCC